>NZ_ALKJ01000017.1:0-46825 GCF_000292995.1 Porphyromonas sp. oral taxon 279 str. F0450
TTTATAATAGGTGTGTGCTTTAAGCGAAGAGGGTAGCTTCGACCTGCTCGATGCGCTCCTTGAGAGCGGGCTCGAGGGAGAGGCGGCCTTCGATAGCCTTGCAGCCGTGCATGATCGTCGTGTGGTCGTTGCGGTTCAGTAGCTGGGCGATCGTATTGTAGGACGCGCTGGTGTGCTTCTTCACGAGGTACATCGTGACCTGGCGGGGCAGGGCAAGGACGGCCTTACGTGAGGGTGTGCGGAGCTGTGCCTTCTCGACGCCGAAGACGGAGCAGACGGTATCGAGGATGGACTCGGGTGTCACCTCACGGCGCTCGATGGAGACGGTACCCCCGACGATACGGCGCGTGGCCTCGAGGTCTACTGCACCATGATCGGAGAACTGCGAGTGCGTGATGATCGTACGGATAGCCCCCTCGAGCTGACGGACGTTGTCCTGCATGCTCTCGGCGATGAACTCCACGCACTCTTCTCCGAGCTCGACTCCGCTGTCGGCGACACGGCGCTGGAGGATCTTGCGGCGAAGCTCCAGGTCGGGGCGGTCAATGCGTAGCATCATCGCGCTCTGGATACGCGTCATGATACGCGTCTCCATCCCCTTGAGGTCCACAGGAGGGACGTCGCAGGTGACGATGATCTGCTTGCCGAGGAGGTAGAGGTGATTGAAGATATCGAAGAACGCCTGCTGCGTCTTGGTCTTACCGATGAGCCCCTGGATATCGTCAATGATGAGCATATCCATCTGCTGGTAGAAGTCTACGAACATACCACGCTCGGGACCGCGCATCAGGCTGTCACGGACGAACTGCGCTTCGAACTTCGAGCTTGACACGTAGCAGACACGCATCGTGGGGTGGAGCTCCATAGCGCGCTGCCCAATAGCCTGCGAGAGGTGGGTCTTCCCTACGCCACTGGGGCCATAGATGAAGATGAAGTTCAGCGGAGCCTGCCCAGGGCGTGCGGCCGTAGCTTCAGCGATGCGCAGGGCCTCGCGGTTACAAGCACTCTCGTAGAAGGTCTCAAAGCGGAGGTCGGCACTGAGGTGAGACGTATAGTCTTGTGTGCGCGCCAGCTTAGGCTGAGGTGCAGGCTGAGCCGCCTGGGCGGGTGTCAGGTAGATCTCGAGGCCCTGAGGAGAGAGGATCTCGTTCTGAGCTCGTACGAGTAGGGTCTCATAGGTGCGTACGAGTTCCTCGTAGAATGCCTTCGAAGGGACCTCGAGCACGAGCGCTTCGAAACGCCCCTGCTCATCCTCGCGCGTCTCGATGCCGAGCGGGCGGATGGGGGCGAACCAGCGCTGGAGCGTCTGGGGGTCACAGGAGCCGGCTATGATCTGGAGGCATTGCTTCCAGAGCTGCTCCCCTGAAGAAGGAGGAGTTGTCGTTTGCATGAGGGGTTGCCTTGCGTAGTCGTGGACCAAGGGCATTACTATATTTAGGAGCGAAGCGGGGGCATCGGGCGCGGTGATAGGCGCTCGTGCTGCTGGGCCTCAGTTGCTATGGGGTGAGGAGGTTATCCACAAGGTGGTTTTGCCCTTAATGTGCTATACATTAGTCGTATAGTGTGGTATAGGGGGTGTCTTGTGTGACCTCTTATCTGGTGCAAAGTTTGGCAAAAGTGCGGAGAAAAAAAAACGGCCTTAAGGCTTGCTTTTCTCATACTAATTCTATGGGTTTTGTTCTCAAGCGATTACCACCTTCCTGCAGAAGGAGCTTCTGTGATGTCCTCCTAAGCGCTTATAAATCAAGCGATCTATCCGCTATGCACAGAGCTACTCACAGAGTTATCCACATGATGTCGTCGGGGTAAGATGTTGAGGATAAGTCTTCTTCTTCTTTTGGGACAAAAGATTTCCACAGGTGGGTTACTGCTTGCTTTAGGCGGGGGAGTGCAAGCTTTTCCGCGGAAGAGGGGTGGGGAGGAGTGTAGAAGGATGGCTGTGAGGTGTTGAGGATGGGGTGAGTGCGTGCGGAAGAGGGGTGGGGGCGCGGGTGGTATGGCGAGGGTGAGAGCGTGGCAGGTGGGTGACGCAGGTGGCGAGGTGTGGACATCGACTACCGGCGGTAGTGGTAGTCGATGCCGAAGAGGGCGCCGGCGAAGGTCATCACTTCGCCATAGGCAATGAGGACGCTGGAGTGAATCTCTCCAGGTGGGGCGGTGACGAAGGCTGCACCGAGGAGGAGCATGCCGAAGAGGCTGAGCAGGGTGGCGATGACGAGCTGAAGTGTCGCCTTGGATTTATTCGGTTGCATGGCTTATTGGGCTGATGGAGATGTCGTGATATTCCCTCTGGGCATCGAAGCAGGGGCATAGCTTGATCCATTCGTCAGGGGTGATACGGCCGTCGCCGTTGCGGTCGGGGCTGAGGTCACGGTGGCCGAGGATGGTAGCTTGTGGAGCGAGCGTGTGGAGGTGCGCAAGGAGCTGGCGGAGGGCTGTGTGCTGCTCGGTGGTGCGGGTGTCTGCTGGATGCCCCGCCTCATCTAAGCCACCCTCATAGCAGACGCCGTAGCTTGAGCGGTTGTAGCCTCGTGCGTGAGCGCCTATCTGCTCCAGCGGGCGCAGAGGAATGATAGCGCCCGAGCGACGGATGTAGAAGTGATAGCCTGCCGAGCGGAAGCCACGGGCACGATGGTCACGCTCCAGGGCTTCGGGCGAATAAGATTGGCTGGCGCGCGTGGCACTGCAGTGCACGACGATGTAGCGGATGTCGGTGGGTCTCATCGCTTGGTCCTCCTATAAGTAAGGTAGATGGCTCCGAGAAGGAGGGGAAGGGTGACGCCGAGGGCTAAGGGGCGTAAGGGGCTCGCTGGTGCCTTGTACGACGTGATGGTCTTCCCGCTTGCTTGGGTCGTGGAGTGAAGGCTATCTATCTCCCGTAGAGCGCCCGTGGTGGTCGCCTGATGACGCCCGATCTGTCGGAGGTGGTAGTGCGCTACCCAGCCTGCGCCCTTCGTCTTGGAGGAGGCGGTAGTATCAGTGTGCGGAGGGAGGAGCTGCACGATCTCGGTGAGGTCCAGTGTGAGGGTGTCGAGGGCGTGCTCCTGCTGGGTGGTGTGTAGGGTGCGCTGTAGCTCGCTCGTGGTGTGGCTCTCGGTCGTGCTCTCGCGTGTCGTGCGGTGGTGTGAAGCACAGCCATAGAGCCCGATGAGGAGGGCTAAGGTAAGGAGCCTCGGCTGCAGAATGGTGGTGTACATAAGTCAATCAATAAAGAGGAATACAGCCCCTCTCTGGGGGCGCTCCGCCTACCTTGGGGGAGCGATACAAAGGTAGTAGGGCGGGGTGGGGGCGGCGGTCTTTATTGGTCGTCTTCGTCGGTGATGGCTCGTACCTGCGTTCTCCTTCGGTGGTGTGCGTGGCGGAGGAGGGCGAGGGAGGCGGTGCATCGCCTGACTCTGGTTGGGCTGTGCGGGGCGTGCGCGTGGTGTGCAGTCCCTATGAAGGCACTCGATCGTGCTGGCAAGGTAGCGGAGGGAGCCGTGAAGGGGAGTGCCGTAGGGTATAGTATATATAAGGTTACGCGCGCGCGAAAGGGCGTGGCTTTATAGTGGGGAGATATAAGACTCGGGGGCTACACCATCAGCTAAGTGCTGGGTGTAGCCCCCGAGAGGAATGGTTGCCCTATGGGCGGTGTCGCTTACTTCTTAGCGCGGCGAGCACGGATGACGTGGCGAACTTCTTCGAGCTGCTCTACGCGACGCAGACGTTCGGGTTCGCTCTCTACGAAGAGCTCTTCCTTCTCAGCGGGGCGGACGTAAGCGAGGGCTTCACCCTTGCGGATGTTAGCACCCTGAGCAGCGACCTCAGCGAGGCGGCCGGTGAAGTTCGAGATGACGGGCTCGAAGTAGCCTGCAGTCGTCTGGATGTAGCAGAGAGGCTCACCCGTCTTGATGAAGGTGCCGAGGGCTGGAGCCGTAGAGTAGTCTTCGGGGTCTACCTCCCAGATGATCTGACCGGAGGCAGGAGCTTCGATAGGCTCGGTACCCTGGCGCTTGATCTTCACTGCATCTTCGGCACTGTAGCCCTTCTTGACGAGGGCGTCGGTCTTGGCCTTGTCGAGCTCAGCCTGGAAGCGTTCCTTAGCTGCACCGCTCTTGTAGTCGCGGTACTGAGCTTCGTGCATAGCGAATTCGAAGAGTTCTTCGTCGTCTTCGCCGAGCTCCCAGCCGTTCTCCTTCATCTCAGCGCGGAACTTATCCAGCGCATCGGGGTAGTTGAGCTGAGGATCTTCGGTGGTGAACTCGAAGCCCTTTTCCTTCGCCAGGTCGATGATCTCCTGATCGAGCTTGCCGGGCAGACGGCCAGACTTCCCGAGGATCATACCCCACGTGTTGTTGTCGATAGCCTCCCAGCGGCCCTTGCCGATGGTGAGGTTGTAGACGTTCATCAGAGCGACGTTCTTGACGTACTGGCTGAATGGCGTGACGAGTGGGGGATAGCCGAGGCGAGGCCATACGTAGGCGACTTCGTCGAAGAGGCGGACGAGCAGGTCGTCGACGCTCAGCTCGGGTTCGCCCTTCTTACGCAGGTGCATATTGATACCAGCGTGTACGCCCTTGAGGTCAGCCATCATCGAGCCCATCATACCACCAGGCAGACCGCAACCTACGAGGAGCGAAGAGGTCAGCATGTTCGAGGGGTTGATGAAGTAGCCGAGGAAGTCATCGATGAACTCCTGCGTGAGGGCGCGAGCCTTCATGTAGGCGTCCATGTTGATGTCAGCGACCTTGTAGCCAGCGTCGATGAGCATCTCGCGGATGGTGATGACGTCTGGGTGGATCTTACCCCAAGAGAGGGGCTCCATAGCTACGTCGATGACGTCGGCGCCGTTGTCGCAGACCTCGAGCATGGAGGCTACGGAGAAGCCAGGGCCCGAGTGACCGTGGTACTCGATGATGACCTCGGGGTGCTTGGTCTTGATCGCCTTCACCAGACGGCCGAGGAAGCGAGGACGGCCGATACCTGCCATGTCCTTGAGGCAGATCTCGGGGGCGCCAGCTGCGATGAACTGGTCTGCCAGATCAGCGTAGTACTCGACGGTGTGGACGGGGGAGTGGGTGATACAGAGCGTAGCCTGTGGGATCATCCCAGCTTCCTTCGCGTAGTGGATGGAGGGGATGACGTTGCGGGGGTCGTTGAGCCCGTCGAAGATACGGGTGATATCGACACCCTGGGCCTTCTTGACCTTGTACATCAGGCGACGTACGTCAGCAGGGACGGGGAACATACGCAGGCCGTTGAGACCACGGTCCAGCATGTGCGTCTGGATGCCAGCTTCGTTGAGGGGCTTAGTGAAGGCGCGGACGGCCTTGTTGGGGTTCTCCCCGTAGAGGAGGTTGACCTGTTCGAAGGCCCCCCCGTTGGTTTCGACGCGTGCGAAGCAGCCCATCTCGACTAAGACGGGGGCGATACGCTCGAGCTGGTCCTTGCGGGGCTGGTACTTCCCTGAGGACTGCCACATGTCACGGTAGACCAGGCTAAGTTTGATTTCTCTCTGTGCCATAAGGGTGAGTTATTGATAAGGGATTATTTCGTGTATTATTTCTCGTGTGTGGTGGGCCTACGCTGGCTGGTCATATCGAGTGTGTGTAGCCATTGTAGGGCGATGAGGCTGGCGGTCTCGGTGCGCAGGCGGCTCGCTCCAAGGGTGATGGGCTGGCACCCGCGGCGGGTAGCCTCCTCGATCTCCTCGACGGAGAAGTCTCCTTCGGGTCCGACCATCAGGAGCGTCTTCGCCTCGGGGCGGAAGAAGTGATCGATGGTACGGCGCTCGGGGCCGACGGTGCTACGGCAGTGGGCCATAAGCCGAAGGTCATAGTCCGCTGTCATCTCGAGGAGCTGGGCAAAGGGCACGTCGGGGATGAGGCGAGGAAGGAGGGCCTTGTGGGACTGCTTCATCGCGCTCTGGATGATGCGCTCCAGACGCTCGGCGCTGGTATGCTTGCGCTCGGAGTGCTGGGTGCGGATGAGGTAGACTTCATCCAGACCTACCTCGACCATCTTCTCGAGCGTCCACTCGAGGCGGTCGATGTTCTTCGTGGGAGCGACGGCTACGGCCCAGTGCCCTCTCCAGTACTTCTGCCAGGGCTCCTCGCGCTCTATCGAGAGGAGGCAGTGACGGCGGTCTACGCCTGAGACGCGGGTCTCGAAGAGGGTGCCACAGCCATCGGTGACGAGGAACTCATCGCCTACCTTCGCGCGCAGCACACGTATGGCATGCTGGGCTTCTCCCTCGGGAAGCTGGAGCTCCTCACGTAGGGCTGGGGCATAGAAGAGCGGTAGGTCTTTCATCTTTGTGCTCATTGATTTCCTCGTACCAAAGTTACGCTTTTTACCGCGGAATAAAGAAAGAAAACGGCAATTGCACACTATTCATCTCGGTGTGCTAAGGCATCGCACGCCCAGCTCCCCGATATACCTCTCCGAAGTGACACGCAAGCCCTTCACCTCATCGCGAATATTTCTCTTATCCAGCGGAGGAAAAAGTGTCCTTCTCGTGAAGAAAAAAGTGCCTTCACGTAGTGGTTTTTCTCTATCTACGCACGTAGTCTTAAAGACCAGGTACGCAAATCCAAAGATCCACGTACGTAGCTATTAGATCCACGTACGTAGTCCAAACTTATCTACCACTCGTCCACAACTTTTATCCCTACGTGGAGCAACAAACTAATAGGAGGTCACTTCACAAAGCTATATATGAATCAGTCCAATGCTATATAGCTTCGTCGTCGAACCAGTAGTTGTTTGAGGTGTGAACGAATAGTGGTTTGAGTGCAGACCAATTATAGCTCGGAGCAGTGACTGATATAGGTTGCTTTGCCCCCCTCGAGAAGTCGTGTCCACAACTACTCTTCTCGGGGGCTTAGACCTCCGCTGCTGGAGGTGGCGATATGCCCTCATCGACTCGTCGCAAGGGGCTTCTCTCGGGTACCTCCTCGCATTTCGCTATCTTTGCACCTTATAATAAGGTATATAATCAATACGCATAATGGCCCTACAATGTGGTATCGTAGGCTTGCCCAACGTCGGTAAGTCCACCCTCTTCAACTGCCTCTCCAACGCGAAGGCGCAGTCCGCTAACTTCCCCTTCTGCACCATCGAGCCCAACGTCGGGGTCATCACCGTCCCCGATGAGCGCCTGACAAAGCTGGCCGAGATCGTCCAGCCTCAGCGCATCGTCCCCACGACCGTCGAGATCGTCGACATCGCTGGTCTGGTGAAGGGCGCGAGCAAGGGCGAAGGGCTGGGAAATAAGTTCCTGGCCAACATCCGTGAGACGGATGCTATCCTGCACGTGCTGCGCTGCTTCGATGACGACAACATCACGCACGTCGACGGCAGCGTCGACCCCCTGCGCGACAAGTCGATCATCGACACCGAGCTGCAGCTCAAGGACCTTGAGACGGTCGAAGCCCGCCTGCAGAAGGTCTACAAGCAGGCACAGACGGGCGGTGACAAGCAGGCTAAGCTCGCCTGCGACGTCCTGATGCGCTACAAGGAAGCTCTGGAGCAGGGCCTCAATGCCCGTACCGTCAGCTTCGAGACGAAGGATGAGCAGAAGGTCGCTCGTGAGCTCTACCTGCTGACCAGCAAGCCCGTACTCTACGTCTGCAATGTCGATGAGGCCTCCGCTGTCTCGGGCAATGAGTATGTAGAGCGTGTCCGCGAAGCTGTCGCCAGCGAAGGGGCCGAACTCCTCGTCGTCGCTGCGAAGATCGAGAGTGAGATCGCCGAGCTGGAGACCTACGAGGAGCGTCAGATGTTCCTCGCTGAGATCGGTCTCGAGGAGTCGGGCGTGGCGCGTCTGATCAAGGCCGCTTACAAGCTCCTCGATCTGGAGACTTACTTCACCGCTGGGGTGCAGGAGGTACGTGCCTGGACCTACACCAAGGGCAGCAAGGCGCCTCGTGCCGCTGCTGCTATCCACACCGACTTCGAGAAGGGCTTCATCCGTGCCGAGGTCATCAAGTATGAGGACTTCCTCCACTACGGCAGCGAGTCGGCTGTCAAGGAGGCCGGGAAGATGGCTGTCGAAGGCAAGGATTACGTCGTGCAGGATGGGGACATCATGCACTTCCGCTTCAACGTCTGATGCCCCACTACGACATCATCGTCATCGGGGCTGGCCATGCCGGCTGTGAGGCTGCCGCTGCTGCGGCACGCCTCGGCTCTCATACGCTCCTTATCACGCCCGATATGAATAAGATCGGGCAGATGAGCTGCAACCCCGCTGTGGGCGGTATCGCCAAGGGACAGATCGTCCGCGAGATCGATGCCCTCGGGGGGCGCATGGGGCTTATCACCGACCGCACCTCCATCCAGTTCCGCATGCTCAATCGCAGCAAGGGCCCCGCTATGTGGAGCCCTCGCGCACAGAGTGACCGCATGCGCTTCATGGAGGCTTGGCGTGAGGAGCTGGATAGTGAGCCGCTACTCGATCTGTGGCAGGATACCGTCACGCGCCTCACCCTCGAGGAGGGTCGTGTGCGTGGCGTAGAGACCCAGCTGGGCGTGCACTTCTCTGCCGATGCCGTCATCTTGACCGCGGGGACCTTCCTCTCGGGGCTGATGCACTTCGGTGAGCTACAGATCACGGGTGGCCGTATCTCCGAGCCAGCTACCTACGGTATCTCCGAGCAGCTGCAGGAGGCGGGCATCCGCACCGACCGCATGAAGACGGGTACGCCCCCACGTATCGATGCCCGTAGTCTGCACCTCGATGAGATGGGAGTGCAGGAGGGCGAGGACGATCATCATAAGTTCTCCTACCTCGATACGCCTACGCGCTCGACGCTGCGTCAGCTCCCCTGCTATACGCTCTATACCAATGAGGCCTGCCACGCCGTCCTGCGTGAAGCCCTCGATCGCTCACCGCTGTACAATGGCCAGATCCAGAGTATCGGCCCCCGCTATTGCCCGAGCATCGAGACGAAGATCGTCACCTTCGCCGACAAGGACCGTCATCAGCTCTTCCTCGAGCCCGAGGGCGAGCGCACGAATGAGTACTACCTCAATGGCTTCTCCTCCTCACTGCCCTTAGAGGTGCAGCTCGAGGCCCTGCGACAGATCCCCGCACTGCGTGATGTGCGCCTCTATCGCCCAGGCTACGCCATCGAGTACGACTTCTTCGACCCCACACAGCTGCACCATACGCTCGAGAGCAAGGTCATCGCAGGCCTCTTCCTCGCTGGTCAGGTCAACGGGACCACCGGCTACGAAGAAGCCGCAGGCCAAGGGCTCATCGCGGGTATCAATGCTCACCAGCAGGTGCACGACCTCCCTCCCTTCACGCTCAGCCGCTCCGAGGCGTATATCGGGGTGCTCATCGATGACCTCGTCACGAAGGGCGTGGACGAACCCTACCGTATGTTCACCTCGCGCGCCGAGTACCGCATCCTCCTACGACAGGATGATGCAGACGTGCGTCTCACGCCCCGTGCTGCCGAGATCGGCTTAGCTGCGGAGGAGCGTGTGCGCCTTCTCGAGGAGAAGATCCGTCTGCGCGACGAACTCATCGCCTTCATCTCGGGCTACTCCATCCGTCCCGACAAGATCAATCCTCAGCTCGAGGCGCGTGGGCTCGCTCCGCTTCGTCAGGGCTGTAAGCTCATTGATCTCGTCCTGCGCCCCCAGCTGACGCTCTCCGACCTCAGCGAGATGGTGCCCGCCCTCCGCCGTGCCATCGAGGCCATCCCTTCGCGTCGCGAGGAGATCGCCGAGTGTGCTGAGATCCTCATCAAGTACAGCGGCTATATCCAGCGTGAGCGTGAGCAGGCCGAGAAGCTTGAGCGTCTGGAGTACGTCTTTATCCCCGAGGGACTTGACTATGCCGAGATACAAGCGCTGAGCACGGAGGCACGGCAGAAGCTCGACCGTATCCGTCCCCGCACCATCGGCCAAGCAGCGCGCATCCCGGGTATCTCGCCCCACGATGTGAGCGTCCTGCTCGTCCTCTCGGGCCGCTAACCCACCCAACGACACCGCCCACGCTACCCCTCGGTAGCGTGGGCGGTGTCGTCAGAGGCTTGTATCATTTGGTATAAAAGATTATCCCTACATTTATGATATCATATACCAAGCAAGACAGCTATGCAACAAGAAAGGAACCTACAGAATGCACTCTATGAATGGGCAGAGCGTGTAGTCGGTGTGTACAATCCCATCGCTCGAAAAGAAAGAGTGAACTATTACACACAGTCTAATCTAAGTCTGCTCCATTCATCTCCTGAACTTCTATTGCTTGGGATTAACCCTGGATCGGCTGGTCGTGATGGGAAAGAACTCACTGCGAAAGAATTTCTCCAGGGGAATCCAGACTACCACACGAAGGGCTCGTGGACGATGTGGCAAAGACTGTGTCGCCTGTTCGATCAAGGAAATATGCTTGAGATGCTTCAAAAGGAGGAGTCTCTCGTGTGGAGTAATGTCTTTCATCTTAATTCTAAAAAAGAAAGCGGACTAACCAACCCCATGAAAGCCCCCGAGGTGGTGCGGCTAACACGGGATTTAATACAAATACTCCAACCTCAGCGGGTATTATGTCTCGGTGGAGCGAACTGCCTCTATCAGCTTTTTCCCAAGCACGAGACTACTTTAGAAGCTCTGATTCCAGGCCTACTGTGGTATACGAGAATCGGCTCTACTCCTGTCTACGGCATACCCCATACGAGCAGTTGCTATACCAATGAGCAAACAGATCTGTTAGGTAAGGTCTTAGCATTCCTATTCCATGCTTCTGAGGCTGAGCATACAGCAGAGACAATTGAGTCTAAATTCTCTCTGGAGCTCCGAGCCTATCGGGAGCGCATGAAAGGCAGTAGCGCAAAAGTCTTTCTCCTGGAAGTTGGGCGCATCGTCAAAGAGGAGATCGCTTTAGCGTCATCTGATGATAAAAATGTGATCTACCTCAACGATTACCTTCAAGTGCGCATTGCGGAAACGAAAGATCGCTCGCTGAATATTAGCTATCGAAGCGGCTATAACAAAAGTTGCCCTTTAAAGGATGAGGTTGTAGCGTGCTTGGAGCAGAGGGAAGCTTGGGATAAGAGAAA
This sequence comes from Porphyromonas sp. oral taxon 279 str. F0450, assembly GCF_000292995.1. Taxonomy (NCBI): domain Bacteria; kingdom Pseudomonadati; phylum Bacteroidota; class Bacteroidia; order Bacteroidales; family Porphyromonadaceae; genus Porphyromonas; species Porphyromonas sp. oral taxon 279. The sequence goes on from NZ_ALKJ01000017.1 coordinate 11,052, forward strand.
GTACGTTCCATTTAGGAATCCAGGTGCTCCTGCTAATATTTGCCGTCTCAGATTGGATCCAGACCTCAAGAATTATATCTCCAAAGAAAACGGAGCGTATGAACTTGCTCAACTGATTAGGCAAGAGTTAGAGAGCTTGGCGGATGCGCTTGGTGAGATATTCAAGGATTAGCCTCACATAAACAGCAATTGGGGGATAGAACGCTTGGTTCTATCCCCCAATTGCTGTTTAACCAGTCGAGTGCTCCTTGCTTAGATGCTGTATTTCTGGATAAAGCTCCTGACGGTGCGGCCTTCGGTCTCGTCCAAATACTTCCATGCTCGTTCTTTAATCGACTCAGGGATGCCGTAGAGAGCTTCGGCAATACCTCCGGCGATGCAGCCGATGGTGTCACTATCTCCACCGATGCTGATGGCATTGCGAATGGCATCCTCAAAGTCCTTAGCCTGGAGGGCGCAAATGATGGCCTGCGGTACACTATCTTGGCAAATACCGCCATCACCCTTACCATCGATGCCCTGCCACGAATAGCGTCGCTGCAGTTCTTCGACGGACATCGAGAGGTCGTAACCGAAGTCTCGCTCTATCCGTGCTCGAATGTCCGAAGCCGTATGCCCCTGCCGCGCCAAAAAGATACACAGAGCCGTCGCCTGCGCCCCCTTGATGCCCTCTGGATGATTATGCGTACAGCTCGCCGAGACTTTGGCCGCCTCTAAGACCTCACGCTCGGTCTCAAAAGCCCAGCCCACGGGAGCAATGCGCATCGCACTACCATTGCCACAGCTATTATACGGCTCATGGATGCCTTGGCGTGCAACCTTGCTGCTCCATGCCTTAAACATACCACCGTAGCCTCCCATCGGATAGGGGTACTCCAGGGCATAGCGACTATAATAATGGCTCACATCCCCTCCGTGCAAGAGCCAATCAGCAGTCGCGATACACAGGATGGAGTCGTCTGTACGCTCCATCTCAGGCTGAAAGAACTCAAAGTCCTTCGTCTTGATGTTAGCAAACTCGTAGATGCTTCCTACGATGTCTCCAACAATTGATCCTAACATAGCTGTAGCTCTTGTGTGATTTGGGTGAGGTGTTGTTGATACTTTGGGCGTAGCCTCAGCCCCCTTGCCTGAGAGGTTCTCCGAGGTAGATGCATTTGATGACAGAGGTTTATTCGTATGCCGCTCCGTGCAAAGTTAGCGAGTTCTTCTCTTAGCCCTTACCCCTTGGAGCTTCGGCTTAGAGCTTCGTCGTCGTCCTGCCTTCGGCTTTTTCCCCTAATTTTGTAGTGCTGGTCCTCCACGTGGATGCTGTCGCATCCCGATGACACCGACACCTATAATATATATGTGTATGAGACGAACCGATACATCTGCTGCGCTCTTCGAGCGCGCCTCGCAGTATATCCCTGGCGGGGTCAATAGCCCCGTGCGTGCCTTCCGCTCGGTAGGCCTCACCCCCCTCTATATCGATCACGGCAAGGGCGCCCACGTCTTTGACGTCGATGGCAACGAATACATCGACTACATCAGCTCCTGGGGACCCCTACTCCTCGGGCACGCTTACCCTCCCATCCAGGAGGCTATCCGCCGTGAGCTGGAGAAGGGAACAAGCTACGGGGCGTGCAATGCGCGTGAGGTCGAGATGGCTGAGCTTATTTGCACGAAGTTCTTCCCCTCGGTAGAGCGTGTGCGCATGGTGAACTCGGGGACGGAGGCGACGATGAGTGCCGTCCGTCTGGCACGTGGCTTCACGGGTCGCGACAAGATCATCAAGTTCGAGGGCTGCTACCACGGCCATGCCGATACCTTCCTCATCTCGGCAGGCTCGGGGCTGGCTACCTTTGGTCAGACATCGAGCGCTGGTGTGACGAAGCACATCATCGAGGACACGCTGGTAGCTACCTACAATGATATCGAGAGCGTGCGCCGCACCCTCGAGGCGCATCGTGGGAAGGTCGCTGCTATCATCCTCGAGCCGATCATGGGCAATATGGGGCTCATCCCTCCCGCACCAGGCTTCCTCGAGGAGCTGCGCCGTGTGACGGAGGAAGAGGGCGTGCTGCTCATCTTCGACGAAGTCATCAGCGGCTTCCGTGCTGCCCGTGGTGGTGCGCAGGAACTCTATGGTATTCGTCCTGACCTCACCTGCCTCGGGAAGATCATCGGTGGTGGGCTCCCCGTCGGGGCCTTCGGTGGTCGTGCCGACATCATGGATCGCTTGGCTCCTCTCGGCGACGTCTATCAGGCTGGGACGCTCTCGGGCAATCCGCTCGCACTCGCAGCAGGTATCACGATGCTCCAGACACTTGCCGAGCCGGACTTCTATACCCGTCTTGAGGAGAAGGGACAGGCCTTCGAAGCAACGATCCGTCCTATCCTCGACCGCTACACCGACCGCCTCTCATACAATCGTGTGGGCTCGCTCTCGACGATCTTCTTCACACCCGGTGGCGTGCACTCGAATGCCGATGCTAAGCGCTCCGACACGGAGGCTTATGCCCGCTACTTCCGTGGCATGATCGAGCGTGGGATCTACCTGCCCCCCTCGCAGTTTGAGTGTATCTTCCTCTCGATGGCCCACAGCCGTGAGGACTTCGATCGCACCGCTACCGCTATGGATGAGGTGCTTCGTGAGGTCTTAGGCTAACGGCTCTCCCGCCTATTCATCCCTACCTATCCCTATGCAATACCTACAGCTGACTATCAGCTACCACTACGATAGCGCCACCACGTCCCTTCGTGATGAAGATCTTAGCGACTGGCTCATCGCCGAGCTGGGACCCTTGGGCTTCGATAGCTTTGAGCAAGATGCCTACGAGCTGAAGGCCTTTATCCCAACGGAGCAGTACGACGCTGACGCGACCCGCGAGCTCCTCGATGGCTTTCCCGTCGCAGGCTTCTCCTATACGCTTACAGCGGAGGAGCTGCCCGACATCAACTGGAATGAGGAGTGGGAGAAGAATTACTTCCAGCCCATCCTCCTCGGCGATGGCGCGTGCCTAATCCGTGCGCCCTTCCATGATCCACGTCCCGAGGTGCCTCTGGAGATCATCATCAATCCCAAGATGGCCTTCGGTACGGGCAATCACGAGACGACCTCCCTCGTCGGGGAATGGATCCTCTCGCACGACGTCTCGGGACAGCGCGTCCTCGACATGGGCTGCGGTACGGGTATCCTTGGCCTCATTGCTCTCAAGCGTGGCGCGCGTCACCTCACGGCGATCGATATCGACCCTTGGGCTTATGCCAATGTGCAGGAGAATGCCGCACTCTCAGGCGTCACCATCGACGAAATGCTCTGCGGAGATGCAGCCCTCCTCGAGGGACGCGAAGGCTACGACCTCATCTTGGCGAACATCACGCGCAATATCCTGCTCGAGGATATGCCCCGCTACCGCGAGGTGATGCTCCCTGGCGCACGCCTCATCCTCAGCGGCTTCTACGAGGAGGATATACCGCTCCTGCGTGCTCGAGGCGAAGAGCTTGGCCTCACCTTCGTCAGCAGCGAAGTGCGTCAGCGCTGGATCCGTGTCGAGCTGCTCCTCCCTGCTTAGCCCACGAAAGACGAACATTCACACCCTACATTATGATACATAAGAACCTCTTTGGCGCCCTCGCCTTGACTGCGCTCACGCTCACCGCACCCGTGGCAGCGAAGGCCGCTCCACAGCACAACCGCCCCCGCATCGTCGTCACGATGATGGTCGACCAGATGACGTGGGACTACCTCTACCGCTATCAGGCTCGCTTCGTCGAGGGTGGCTTCAAGCGTCTCCTCACGCAGGGCTTCAACTGCGAGAATACCCGCATCAACTACCTCCCTGCCTATACCGCTATCGGGCACAGCTCCGTCCACACCGGTAGTGTCCCCTCGATCCACGGTATCGCAGGGAATGACTTCTTCAAGGATGGCAACCCCATCTACTGTACGCAGGACACGACGGTAAGCTCGGTAGGTGTACCCAACGGCGTCAGCGGGCAGATGTCTCCCCGCAACCTCCTCACGACGACCATCTCCGATGAGCTGCGTATCGCTACGAACTTCCGCTCGAAGACCATCGGTGTAGCTATCAAGGACCGCGCCTCCATCCTCCCCGCAGGCCACACGGCTAACGGTGCTTACTGGCTGGACGACAAGACGGGCAACTTCATCACCAGTACCTACTATATGCAGGACCTGCCCGAGTGGGTGAAGAAGTTCAACGCTCGTGGTCGTGTCGCTGAGCTCCTCAAGGATGGCTGGAATACGCTCTATCCTATCGATACCTATCGTGAGAGCACGGCTGACTCTGTACCCTACGAGCAGCCCTGGGATAAGGACGGCAAGTTCCCCGCTACACTCCCTCTCAACACCGCCGAGCTGGCGAAGGTCAAGGGCCCTGGTGTCATCCGCACTACTCCTATGGGGAATACGCTGACCTTCGAGATGGCTAAGGCTGCTATCGAAGGGGAGAGCCTCGGCTCGCGTGCTGATGAGACGGACTTCCTCGCTATGAGCCATTCGGCTACCGACTATGTGGGGCACCGCTACGGTACCTTCGCTGTCGAGACGGAGGATACCTACCTTCGTCTGGACAAGGACCTCGCTGACTTCTTCCGCTACCTCGATGGGCGCTTCGGTCGTGACGGCTACCTCTTCATCCTCACCGCCGACCACGCTGCTGCGCACAACCTCACCTTCGACCGCGATCACAAGATCCCCGGGCAGGCCTTCCGTAGCGACTTGGCTCGCCGCATCGCCGACTCCGCAGCCTGTGCTTACATCGGCCGTGATGCTCAGGTCATCCGTGGGTATATGAACTATCAGGTCTTCTTCCGTCAGGACCTCATCGACTCGCTTGGCGTCAACCGCCACGGCCTCTATCAGGCTATTTGCAAGGCGCTCAAGGACAAGCTTCCCGGTGTAGCCTATGCTGTGCCTGCCGAAGAAGTGGCTATGGCTACGATCCCCGATGCGATCAAGACGCGTATCATCAACGGCTACCGCAAGGGGCGCAGTGGTGATGTCTTCATCGTACCCGATCCAGGGTGGTACTCGAAGTCTGGCACTTCGCTCCCTCAGGGTACGACGCACGGCGTATGGTCTCCCTACGACACGCACATCCCCCTCATCTTCATGGGGCATGGCGTCCGTGCAGGCCATCTCTATCGTGAGACGTATATCACGGATATCGCTGCTACGCTAGCTGCTCTCCTGAAGACGCAGTATCCCTCGGGTTGCATCGGGCATCCTATCACCGAAGCCTTCGCGCCCGCCGCGACTTCGGCTGCCCCCGCTGCCTCCACGACGCGCCGCAGATAGCCTCTTTTCTCCGGAGTAACCACCTTACATCCGCGCCCGATACCCCAGCTGGTATCGGGCGCGGATGCTTTGTATAGGGGTGCCGATAGACTTTCTCTATGGAGGTGGGAAGTTCGTGGAGCTATATTGAGCTATCTTTGCAATCCATATCTCTATTTATCACAAATGAACAGGAAAGATTACGAAATCATGGCCCCCGTGGGCTCCTATGAGTCGCTCATGGCGGCTATCAACGCGGGTGCTGACTCCATATACTTCGGTATCGAAGGCCTCAACATGCGCTCGAAGAGTGCGAATAACTTCACCACCGAAGACCTCTATAAGATCGCGGCGATCTGCCGTGAGCATGATGTCAAGAGCTATCTCACCGTCAATACCATCATCTACGACGAAGACCTTGAGCTCATGCGCAAGATCATCGACTCGGCGAAGGATGCCGACGTGTCGGCTATCATCGCTGCCGACGTCGCCCCCATGCTCTACGCGCGTAGTATCGGTGTCGAAGTCCACCTCTCCACCCAGCTCAATATCACCAATGTCGAGGCGCTGCGCTTCTACGCGCAGTTCGCTGACGTCGTGGTCTTGGCACGTGAGCTGAATATGGATCAGGTCGCTGCCATCCATAAGGCGATCATCGAAGAGCCCATCGTCGGCCCTGCTGGCGAGCCCATCCGTATCGAGATGTTCGCCCACGGCGCCCTCTGTATGGCGGTCTCGGGTAAGTGCTACCTCAGCCTGCACGAGCAGGGTAAGAGCGCTAACCGTGGCTCTTGCTCGCAGATCTGCCGCCGCTCCTATGAGGTCAAGGATAAGGAGACGGGTATTGAGCTAGAGATCGACAACCAGTACATCATGTCCCCCAAGGATCTGAAGACGATCCACTTCCTCAATAAGATGCTCGATGCTGGTGTGCGCGTCCTCAAGATCGAGGGCCGTGCGCGTGGTCCCGAGTATGTCGATACCGTCGTGCGTGCTTATCGCGAGGCCGTCGATACTTATTGCGCGGGGAACTTCACCACGGACAACGTCGAGAAGTGGGACAACCACCTCGGGCAGGTCTTCAATCGTGGCTTCTGGGACGGCTATTATCTCGGCCAGCGCCTCGGCGAATGGACGTCGAGCTACGGCTCTTCGGCTACGAAGCAGAAGGTCTACGTCGCTAAGACGACGAAGTACTTCGGTAAGGTCGGTGTCGGGGAGTTCGCCGTCGAGAGTGGCGAGCTGAAGGTCGGTGATGAGATCATCATCACGGGCCCTACGACGGGGCTTGTGCGCTTTGTCGTCGAAGAGATCCGCGTGGACATGGAGCCCGTAGAGAAGGCCGTCAAGGGTCAGCTCTGCTCGATCGCTGTGCCTGAGAAGGTGCGCCCAGGCGACCGCCTCTATCTCTTCACCGATCGCAAGGTCACGCAGTAGTCGCTGCCCATTGCTTCATCTCCCGCCCGTATCTGGCGGGCTAATGACACATCCCCTACGGAGCAGCTCCGTGGGGGATGTGTCGTATATGGGGTGGGGTAGTGGCGGTGGGGGGATATTGATCTCTGCGGGGGAGTGGTGTGAACCTATATTGGTCGCTGTGCTGACCAATATTAGGTTGTTGCTCTGCTTTGGGATAAAAGTTGCAGACGAGTGGCAGATAAGTTTGGACTACGTACGTGGCTCTAATATCTACGTACGAAGATATTTGGATTTGCGTGCCTGGTCTTTAAGACTACGTACATAGACAGAGGAAAACCACTACGAGAAGGCGCTTTTTCCTTCATGAGAAGGACACTTTTCCTTCCGCAGGATAAGAGGAATGCTTGCGATAAGGCGAAGGGCTTGTTCGGTCTCTTCGGAGAGGCATATCAGGGAGCTGGGCGTGCGATACCTTAGAGCTCTAAATAGAGGACAGGGCTCTGCGCGACCAGTACTGCTCGCTTTTGCCTCCTCAAAGGTGCTTATGCCTCAGTGCCTTGCAAGGGTGATTTTTCTCCCCGCTTCGGATACTTCCCCCGTCCGCTATACCTCGCTACCCGATCTACACGAATGGTTTTCCTCGCAGCTATGGTGTGGAGAATATCCGGATATACCGCTTGGGAAGCGTAGTCAAGTAGCCTAGATGTACATAGGTAAGGGCGATGAATTTGCTCAGGGTGTTTGGTGGATAAATAATTTGTTATACCTTTGCACTCGCAACTGAATGCTGCTCATGTGGTAGGCGGTTGACATTGGGAGGCCCATTCGTCTATCGGTTAGGACGCAAGATTTTCATTCTTGAAAGGGGGGTTCGATTCCCCCATGGGCTACGATAACAACAAAAAGAAAAGATACAAATGGCAAATCATAAGTCATCCATCAAGAGAATCCGTCAGACCAACGCTCGTCGTCTGCACAACCGCTACTACGCCAAGACGGCTCGTAACGCTGTGCGTCGCTTCCGTGCGCTGACCGATGCTGCTGAAGCTCGCGCAGCTCTGCCCCAGCTCAGCTCGATGCTCGACCGCCTCGCTGGCAAGAAGATCATCCACAAGAACAAGGCTGCAAACCTCAAGAGCAAGCTCGCTAAGCAGATCGCACGCCTCGGCTAAGAGTAGCCACTCTCCCCATCTGCTGTCAAGCACCTCTCTCTGAGAAGATGTGAGACAGAATTCAGGCGGCCCCTTCGTCTATCGGTTAGGACGCAAGATTTTCATTCTTGAAAGGGGGGTTCGATTCCCCCAGGGGCTACCAAGCAAGAAGCACCGACATCCTCCTCGTGAGGTATGTCGGTGCTTCGCTTTTATATACCATGATATGGGCACGATGTGCTTATGATGCAGAGGGCGTGTGACCTCGTTAGGAGCGAGGAGTCCTGCGGTAAAGGGAGTAACCCCCTACATAGCAGGCGGTAAGAGTGCGCTCCGAGGGAAATTCCGTATCTTTGTAGAAGCTCTATGCCCTACCAGCGGCGGGGCTACTACGGCGCCCCCTCGGGGGAGTCGCTTCAAAAAGTATAATCGATAGACGAATGAAATCAAGACGAATATTGTATATCTCGCAGGAGATCTTCCCTTACCTCCCCGAATCCGATATCGCGACGACGGCACGTCAGCTGCCGCAGGGGATTCAGGAGCTGGGCAATGATATCCGCATCTTCATGCCCCGCTTCGGTGTGATCAACGAGCGCCGCAATCAGCTGCATGAAGTCATCCGCCTCTCGGGGATCAACATGATCATCAATAACAATGACCATCCACTGATCATCAAGGTCGCTTCACTGCCGACCGCCCGCCTGCAGGTATACTTCATCGACAATGATGATTTCTTCAAGCGTAAGACCGTCTTCGACGTCGACCCCAAGGTGGGCAACGACAACGACGAGCGCTCGATCTTCTTCGTGCGTGGTGCCCTCGAAGCCATCAAGAAGCTCCGCTGGATACCCGATATCATCCACTGCCACGGTACCTTCACCGCGCTGGGTATGCTCTATCTGAAGAAGTACTATCACGATGATCCCTGCCTGAAGAAGGCCAAGATCATCTACTCGCTCTACGATGAGCCCGCTCCCGTAGAGATCCCCGACACGCTCTTCGAGTGCCTGAAGTTCGACAAGATCAAGCCCGCAGCACTCTCCGTACTCGATGGCAAGACCGACTACGAGGCACTGAACCGCCTGGCCATCCACTACGCCAACGGGGTCGTACAGGGCAGCGCCGAGATCTCGCCCAGCCTCAAGCAGTACATCGACGAGAGTGGGGTGCACTTCCTCCCCTATACTCCTGTCGAAGGGTGCGCAGAGGTGTATAATGAATTCTATAAGAAGATCCTCCCATGATGAAGCTTGCTTCAGCTCTATATGTAGGCCTCCTCTCGCTGAGCCTTGTGACGCTCTCCTCCTCCTGCGCCGAGGACAACCTCTCGGGTATCGGTGAGAGCATCCAGCCTAACCTCGACAAGGTCACCGGGCGTGCGACGACGATCACCTTCGACGCCACCACGGTAGCCACCCCTACACTCTATACCGATGGTACGACTTCGCTCCTCGGTACGCTCATCGACGAGACGGGCTCGACCGTCACGGGTGAGTTCATCAAGCAGATCCGTACTGCCGAAGGGGTTGCCTTTGAGGATGCTGACAACGCCCAGCTGACCATTGACTCGGTCTACTTCCGTATCTATTCGGACCGCACCGAGGGGAATGCAGATGCCCAGATCAAGGTCAACGTCTACAAGCTCGCTCAGCCCGTCACCACGGCTGGTACCTCGAGCCAGACGCTCGGCCAGTACCGCACGGGCGCGACGCTCTTGGGCTCTGCCACCATCCAGCCCAGCGCTGGGACGCTCATCCAGCAGAACTCTACGATGCGCTACTTCACTATCCCTCTGGATGTGAGCCTCGGGAAGCACTTCTTCGATGCGACGCGCTCGGCGACGCTGAAGAGTGCCTTCAACTCGCAGTCGCGCTTTGACCGCGAGATCTTCCCTGGCTTCTACGTAGCACCTGTCACGGGTCGTGGCTTCCTCCTCGAGGTCACGGAGGTCGCTCTCATGATCCACTACAGTGTGCCCAACAAGGAGAAGCCCGCCGAGCGCGTGAAGTACGTGAAGACCTTCGTCGATACGAAGCTTACCTCACGCCTGAATGCCCTGAGCAGTGGCGACGTCTCGAGCCTCACGGCTCCGTCTACGGAGTATAGCTATGTCAAGGGCCCCGCTGGCGTGACGACGAAGTACACGCTCTCGGTGAGCGAGCTGCAGAAGCTCCTCGCTTCCGCGCCTAAGCCCACCACGACGCCTGTGCCCAGCGACTTCATCGGCCGCGCTTGGATGCTCGCTGATGCGAACTTCTCCGTCAAGGTCAATAGCCCTGAAGGGCAGCGCACGAACCAGCCCGACTACCTCCTGCTCCTCCCCTCAGACAAGGTGACGGAGTTCTTCTCGGCCGATGTGCAGGCCGTCCAGTCGGGTAAGTCGTACCTCTCGAAGAAGTACGCCGCCAGCGACAAGGCGTATAAGTTCAACAACATCGCCCGCATCGTCACCGAGCATCTGGCGAAGTACGCCACCTACTCCGCCGCTACGGGCTGGACGATCTCCACGCCACTGGAGCTGAGCCTCGTACCCGTATCGGTGACGTCATCGCGCTCCAACGGCTCTGCAAGCATCGCTGAGCTCATCCGTCCGAGCTTCCTCCGCCTCTCGAAGGCTACCACGGACCTTCAGGTGAGCTTCGTGAGCGTACAGCTCCAGCAGCAGTAAACCCCTATCTGACGCCCACAGAGAACAGGCCTCGTCACCCCGAGAACCCCCTGCTCTCTGTGGGCGTCACTCTATACACTACCTAAGTACCTATACGACTACGTCTATGCAGTCCTCCATCAAGCTCCGCCTGACGGTGATGAACTTCCTCCAGTTTGCAGTCTGGGGGGCCTACCTTACTTCTATGGGGCGCTACCTCGGTACCGCAGGCTTCGGCTCCGAGATCGGGAACTTCTATGCCATGCAAGGTCTCGTGTCGCTCTTCATGCCTGCTCTCATGGGTATCGTCGCAGACCGCTGGATCCCAGCACAGCGCCTCTTAGGGGTCTGCCATATGTTGGCAGGGATGCTGATGCTCGGCGTCTTCCTCTACACGCAGACCGACACGCCCTCTTATCCCACCCTCTTTGCGCTCTACTCGCTGAGTGTCGCCTTCTACATGCCGACGCTGGCACTGAGCAACTCCGTCGCCTACACCTCGCTTGACCAAGCGGGGCTGGATCTGGTGAAGAGCTTCCCTCCGATCCGTGTCTTCGGTACGGTGGGCTTCATCTGCACGATGATCACGGTGAGCCTACTCGGTCTTGAGGCTACGAGTGGGCAGTTCGCTGTCTCGGCTATCATCAGCCTCGTTCTCGCAGTCTACGCGCAGACGCTACCCAACTGCCCCACGGCTCCCAAGGGGCAGAGCAAGAGCCTCGTCGAAGCCCTTGGCCTGCGTGCTTTCGTGCTCTTCAAGCAGCGTAAGATGGCGCTCTTCTTCATCTTCTCGATGCTCCTCGGTGTCAGCCTGCAGATCACCAATGGCTTTGCTAACCCCTTCATCAGCACCTTCGGCGAGATCCCTGCTTATGCTGATACCTTCGGCGTGAAGTACGCGAATATCCTCATCTCCCTCTCGCAGCTCTCCGAGACGCTCTGTATCCTGCTCATCCCCTTCGCGCTGCGTCGCTTCGGTATCCGCCGTGTGATGCTCATCGCTATGGTGGCGTGGGTCCTGCGCTTTGCCCTCCTCGGTCTTGGTAACCCAGGTAGCGGCGTATGGCTCTTCCTGCTGAGTATGATCGTCTACGGGGTGGCCTTCGACTTCTTCAATGTGTCGGGTTCGCTCTTCGTGGACAAGGAGACTGACCCCTCGATTCGCTCCAGTGCGCAGGGGCTCTTCATGATCATGACCAATGGTATCGGTGCGACGCTCGGCTCGCTCGGCGCGCAGGCGGTGATCAATCACTTCGTCTACTCCGAGCACGACACGACGGCGATCCTCGCAGGCTGGAGCATGAGCTGGTATGTCTTCGCTGCCTATGCTGCTGTCGTAGCTGTACTCTTCGCGCTGCTCTTCCGCTACAATACCGTCACCGAGGCGAAGTAGTGCACCCGTCCCCGTCCCTTATCCCTCTTGTAGCCTCACTGAGCCGATGAATATCGCCTTCGATGCCAAGCGCATTACACACAATGCTACCGGCCTCGGGAACTACAGCCGCTTCGTGCTCGACACGCTCACGGAGTTCCGCCCAGAGAATCGCTATCTGCTCTTCTCGCCCTCTACGGGTGACCCCTCGCTCTACAAACGCTTGCTGTCCAATCGCTCGGTGCGGCTCATCACGCCTCATCGTGCACTGGCCTTCGCAGGGGGCAATCTTTGGCGCAACTTCTCCGTGGCCTCACGCTGTCGTACGGAGCAGGTCGACCTCTTCCACGGGCTGACCAATGAGCTTCCCATCGGGCTGTACAATGCCCAGCGCATAGGTACGGTCGTCACCATGCACGACTTGGCCTTCATCCGCTACCCGCAGTTCTACAAGCCCATTGACCGCCTGCTCTACCGCAAGAAGTACGGCGCTTCGGCCCGTCATGCCGACCACGTCATCACCGTGAGCGACCAGACGCGCCGTGATGTCATCGATATCTTCGGCATCGAGGAGGAGCGTGTGACGACCGTCTATCAGGGTTGCTCCGAAGCCTTCGCGGCGGTGACGCCCGAGGATGTCGTAGTGGCACGTCAGGCACTGAACCTCCCCGAGCGCTATATCCTCTTCGTCGGGAGTATCGAGGAGCGTAAGAACCTCGCCCTCATCGTCGAGGCACTTGCCCAGCTTCAGGACAAGGACATCCACCTCGTCGCGGTCGGTCGTAAGACGCCCTATGTAAATACCGTCGTCGACAGCGCCCGCCGCTTGGGAGTCCTCTCCCGCCTGCACCTCATGCACGGCGTCGGCTCGGCGATGCTCCCTGGTATCTATGCCGGAGCGAAGGTCTTCGTCTACCCCTCGCGCTTCGAGGGCTTTGGTATCCCGCTCATCGAAGCTCTGAATGCTGGTGTGCCCGTCATCGGTGCTACAGGCTCTTGTCTGGAGGAAGCTGGTGGCCCCAGCAGCCTCTACACCGACCCCAGTGACGCCACGATGCTCGCCAGCATGATCGACCGCGTCCTCATCGACATCTCCCTGCGTCAGAAGATGATCACCGATGGCCGCGAGTACGTGGAGCGCTTCACGCCGAAGCGCCTGGCTCGGGATCTCTCTGCCGTGTATGAGAACGTCCTCCTCACCTACGAATAATTATCCCACTCAATGAAATACCTCATCGTAGGCCTCGGCAATATCGGGGCTGAATACGATATGACCCGCCACAACATCGGCTTCCGTGTAGCCGACGCCATCGCTGCCCGTCTGGGTGTGCGCTTTGAGACGAAGCGCTATGGCGATGTCGCTATGGGTCGTGCTAAGAGTGCGCAGATCGTCCTGCTCAAGCCCTCTACCTATATGAACCTCAGTGGCGAAGCTGTCCGCTACTGGATGAGCACGGAGAAGATCCCCATCGAGCGCGTGCTGGTCATCGTCGACGACCTCGCTCTGCCCTTCGGTGCGCTCCGTCTCAAGGGCAAGGGAAGTGATGCGGGTCACAACGGGCTGAAGAATATCGCCCAGCTCCTCGGCTCGCAGTCCTATGCCCGTCTGCGCTTCGGTATCGGGAATGACTTCCCACAGGGCGCACAAATAGACTACGTCCTCGGGCGTTTCTCCCCTGAGGAAGAGGCACAGATGCCTGAGCGTCTGGAGACCTTCGTCGACGCCTCCATCGCCTTCTGCCTGGAGGGGATCGCCTCTACGATGAACCGCTTCAACGCCAAGTAATCGCCCCCGTCGTCCAACTATTCATCATCTAAATACAACCTCTTACTCATGAAGCAAGTCATTGCCACCACTAAGGCACCAGCTGCTATCGGCCCTTACAGTCAGGCTATCCTCGTCGGAGATATGCTCTTCGCATCGGGTCAACTCGGTATCGATCCCGCTACGGGCGAGTTCCCCGAAGGCGTCACCGCTCAGACTGAGCAGGTCTTCCACAACATCCACGCGATCCTCGCTGAAGCTGGCTTCACCATCGATCAGGTAGTCAAGACCACGTGCTTCCTCGCTGATATGGGCGACTTCGCTGCTATGAACGCCGTCTATGAGAAGCAGTTCACGGGCGCCTTCCCCGCACGCTCTGCCGTAGCTGTGAAGACGCTACCTAAGAACGGCCTCGTAGAGATCGAGATCATCGCACACCGCGGCTAAGCCACTGCGGCAAGGTCACACACCACACATCAGCCCCACGGCTTCCCTCGCGAAGGGAGGCCGTGGGGCTTCTCTTTTATATACTCCCTACACGCCCGCTGAATGCGACCTTCGGCAGAATCCTGTCCTCTATATTTAGAGTGCTAAGGCATCGCACGCCCAGCTCCCCGATATGCCTCGCCAAAGTGATGTCAAGCCCTTCGTCTTATCACGAATATTCCTCTTATCCAGCGGAGGGAAAAGCGCCCTTCTCGTGAATGAAAAAGCGCCTTCACGTAGTGCTTTTCCTCTGTCTACGCACGTAGTCTTAAAGACCAGGTACGTAAATCCAAATATCCACGCACGTAGATATTAGAGCCACGTGCGTAGCCTAAGCTTATCTGCCACTCGTCCACAACTTTTATCCCTACGCGGAGCAACAACCTGCTATAGGTCACGTCACCAAGCTATATAGCTTTCTTCGCCATCCAATATAGGTCGATACCACCCCCTCGTAGTGTGGAGGGTGCTGAGGAACGGATGATAGTCCGACGGAGGCGCCGTATAGCCCTGCTTATTTCGATTGCAGCGAAGCTCGTGACCAGCCGTGTTTGCTGAGACATCGATCATGCGGGGAGATGTGCAAGTCGCTAAGTTCTTGTTCGTTTGTCTCAGGTCAATGTCGTATCTTTATGGCTATCAAGCCTGAGTTATGAAGCTGATTGATAACATACATACGACACTGGCCGAAGATTTGCGCACTACTCTCACTTCTGGAAGTCGTCTATCTCTTGCGGCGTCTTGCTTTTCGATCTATGCCTATCAAAAGCGTGCGCTGAGCAAGCAGATGCTATTTGCCGATCAGATTAAGAAGCTGAAGGCTTTACTTACAGCAAGAGGTTGAAGATGGACAGACAAGACGTTATCTCGCAACTCGCTCTGAGGGAGCGAATCAATTTTGAGGTAAAAAAGGCTGAGAATAGTATCCCCAAGTCTGTATGGGAGACTTATTCGGCCTTTGCTAATACCATTGGTGGCTACATCCTTCTGGGAATAGCAGAGAAGAAAGAGGAAGAAGGTGACTCTCCCTACCTAATAACGGGGGTAAACGATCCCACAAAACTAAAGAAGGAGCTTTTTGATAGTTTAAATAGCGATAAGGTCAGCACCAATATCCTGACTGATGACGATGTGGAGGTCATCGAATATGAGGAGAAGCTTCTTGTGTCCATACATGTCCCTCAGGCTAATTATAGACAGCGTCCCGTATACATAAATGGAAATCTGAATAAAGGAACTTATAAGCGAAATCATGAAGGTGATTATCATTGCACCGAAGAGGAGGTAAAGGCAATGCTACGTGACTCCAATGATGCGGGCAACGACGGGGTGCTCATAGAGCACTATGATATGGAGGATATAGATATGCTTACGCTACGTGCTTTCCGCAATAGGTTTCGCTCTACCAATCCGGAGCATTTATTCAATGATTATGACGATAAGGAGTTTCTCCGCAATTTAGGAGGATACACTAAAGACAGAGCTACAGGACGAGAGGGGCTGACCTTGGCTGGTCTGCTGATGTTTGGCAAGGGATTGGCGATAAGAGAGCGCTTTGATAATATTCGCTTGGATTATCTGGATCAGACTAATCTACAGCCGGGGGAGCGCTGGAGCGATCGGCTTACCTATGATGGTAGCTGGGAGAATAATCTCTATAACTTCTTTACGCGTGTATTAGCTCGGTTAGTGCAGGACATCAGGCGCCCCTTTGTCCTCAAGGGATACGAGCGAGAAGACGATACCCCGATGCATAAAGCCATCCGCGAAGCTTTGACCAACTTGGTGATTCATGCTGATTATATGATGACTGGTGTGCTCAGGGTGGAGAAGCATGATGATCGCTTCTTCTTCTCTAATCCAGGCACCCTCAAGCTGCCCATTGCGGAGATATATAAAGGGGGCAACTCCAAAGCGCGTAACCCACATATCCAATCCATGCTACGTATGCTGGGGTATGGTGATAATATCGGATCTGGATTCCCTGCTATTGTAGACGCTTGTAAGAAAGAAAACTGGCAGAAGCCTTTACTCTGCGAGTCGAACGAATTACATACCGTCGAGCTGACTATTTCTATGAAGTCAGTCATAGCAGAAGAATGTATCCAGCACTTACGGAAGATCCTGGGAGAGCAAGTGGTACGCCAGCTTGACAGCGAAGAAATCTTCATCCTCTCCGTGGCGTGGATGGATGGCTCTGTGACGAATAGTGTGATACAAACACTCTTAGATAAGAATGCCCTACAAGTGGGCAAGCTCTTGTACTCTTTAGCTGAACGCAAGCTTCTGACCGCACAAAACAAAGGCCGCTGGACTTCGTATGTCCTCAATCGAAACTTGGAAGAAAACTCAAGGAGTAAAAGTCAAGGAGTAAGCACCGAAAACTCAAGGAGTAAAACTCAAGGAGTAGACACCAAAAAGTCAAGGAGTAAAAGCCGGAAAGAAAAGCAAAGGCTGATCCTGGACTTTTGTCAAACGCCACGAACACTCTTGGAAATAGCACAAGAGCTGAACGTGAACGATCGCTATTATATGAAGCGAACCTACATAGATCCCTTGTTAAGCCAAGGACGACTGAGTGCACAGCAGGAAAGTAAAACCGCTCCGACACAGAAATATATCACCATTAAAGCAGTAAATAAGTAAGGTCAAGCCACCGAACACATCTCTTGGGATAGCCAGCATGTACATCCACTGACCTTGCCTTCTCCTGCCACTCTGCCGCCCTCATCTACGGCATCAGCCCCACGGCTTCCCTCTCCCTGAGGGATGCCGTGGGGCTATTCGTATGTTCCTACTTTGCGCCGTCTTCTTCCATCCCTCGTGCTAAGGTTGCTCTGACCAATATAGGCTTATACGGTGTGGGGAGAAGGCGGAGGGAACAGTCTATTATCCGAGCGAGCGGGATTAGCGGGGCAAGCCGTACCTTTGTGACAAATAGAAATAGATCTACTCGTCGCACGATGCGCTCACGAATCCTTTACCTCCTCCGCTTCACCCTCGTGGTGCTGCTGAGCTTCCTCGTCCTCAAGGGATGCTTCCTTCTGCTCGTCCCAGCCGAAGGGGCACTGAGTATGGGGGATATCTTCGCTGTACTCTATCATGGGCTGAGCTTGGACTTCTCCGTGCTGGGCTACCTACTCGTCATACCCCTCTTGACGACGGCAGTGAGCTGCTTCTTCCGCGCCTTCCCCGCCCGTCGCGCCCTCCGAGCTTATCACATCCTCACGGCTGCCCTCATCAGCATCGTGGGCATCACCGATGTGCGGCTCTATCCCTTCTGGGGCTTCAAGCTCGATGCCTCGATCTTCCTCTATCTGGACCAGCCAGGCGAAGCCTTCGCGAGTGTCAGCCTTCCCTTCATTCTCCTCTCCCTCTTTCTCGTCATCGTCATCGGCCTATCTGTCGGCTTCGCCCTCGACCGCACGACGGAGGTGCGCTGGCCCCAGCTTCGCCGTGGCGGACTCTACGCCCTGCCCTTCGTCCTCCTCTTAGGCCCGACCTTCCTCATGATCCGTGGGGGCGTGAGTCAAGCGACAGCCAATGTCGGGCAGGTCTACTTCAGTGACCGCCAGTACCTCAATCACGCTGCCGTCAATCCGCTCTTCAGCCTCTTCTCCTCGCTCGGGAAGGCCGAGGACTATGATGCCGAGTATAATGCCTTCGATGAGAAGACGCTCGGTGAGCTGACCGAAGACCTCTTCCCCGCCGAGTCCCTTGAGGGCGATACGCTCCTCACGACTCGCAGGCCGAATATCGTCCTGCTCGTCCTCGAGAGCTACGGTGCTCGCTATACGGGTGTCTTGGGTGAGAATCCCGAGGTCAGCCCGCACTTCGATAGCCTGGCTCGTGAGGGTGTCCTCTTCTCGCGCTGCTATGCCAATAGCTACCGCACCGACCGCGGGCTCATCTCGATCCTCAGCGGCTACACGAGCTTCCCCACGCACTCGGTGATGAAGCTCCCAGCGAAGAGCCGTACCCTGCCCTCCATCGCGGGGAGCCTGCGTGAGGCGGGCTATGTGACGAGCTTCCTCTACGGGGGCGATGCGAACTTCACTGGTCTGAAGGGCTACCTCCTCGGCTCGGGCTATCAGCAGGTCACCGACGACCACACGCTCCCTCGTAGCCTCCCGCGGACGAACTGGGGTGTGCCCGACGGCCCTGCCTTCGACGTCCTCTATGATGAGATCGTCCGTATGCCTGCGGACCGCCCGTGGTACAAGACGATGCTCACGCTCAGCAGTCACGAGCCGTTTGACGTGCCGTACAAGCGCCTGCCCTCGCCCGTGTCGAATGCCTTTGCCTATCTCGATGAGTCGCTGGGACGCTTCGTTGCTCGTCTCAAGGCGACCCCGCAGTGGAAGGACTTACTCATCATCTGTGTGGCGGATCACGGCTATTCGGAGCTCGGCTCGGACGATCGCAATAGCACGGCTGTGCACCACATCCCGCTGCTCTGGATCGGTGGTGCGGTGCGCTCGCCCCGTGTCGTCGATGCGCTGATGACGCAGTCCGACCTCTCGGCGACGCTCCTGGCGCAGCTCGGGCTCAGCTACCGCTCGTTCACCTTTGCCCGCAATGTCCTTGCACCGAACTATACCTATCCCTTCGCCTACTACACGTTCAATGATGGCTTTGGCTTCATCGACAGCACGGGCGTCACGGTGATGGACAATGTCAGCGGCCATGGTATCGAGGTGACTCCCGCGCCCTCGGAGCACCGCACAGCCCTCGGTCGTGCGCTCCTCCAGCTGACGCACGACGACCTCGCCCGCAGGTAAAGGCATCTCCTTCACGAGGTGGATAGGTTAACGAAATGCCGTTTTCGTTAACCTATCGTAGCGGATATGTTAAGCAAATCGGCATATCGTTAACCTATCCCCTCCATAAAGCAGCCCGCCCCCGTCCACTACTTATGCTGGACGGGGGCGGGCTGCGCTTTGTGGAGCTGGGCTTACTTCTTCTTGCGCTCGCGCCAGCTCTTGATGATGGGATAGAAGACCGTGACGCCCGAGCAGACGAGCATGAGGATCGTCAAGCCATCGAGGCGCAGGCCAGAGGAGATGATCCAGATGACCAGCGCCAGCCAGAGGATGGTGATGACGACCATCTGCGTCGGGGTCAGGGGACGACGGTAGGCCATAGCGATCAGCTCTTAGCAGCGAAGGAGCTCTGCAGCTTCGCGGGCGAAGTAGGTGAGGATGAGGTCGGCACCAGCGCGCTTGATCGAGAGCAGGCTCTCCATCATGATGCGCTCGCGGTCGATCCAGCCATTGAGACCAGCGGCCTGGATCATGGCATATTCGCCACTGACCTGATAGGCAGCCAAGGGTAGGTCGTAGCGGTCGCGTGCCCAGCGGATGACGTCGAGGTAGGGCAGGGCGGGCTTGACCATGATGATGTCAGCACCTTCGGCGATGTCGCCTTCGATCTCACGCATGGCCTCACGGATGTTCGCAGGGTCCATCTGGTAGCTACGGCGGTCACCGAAGCTGGGGGCGGAGTCGGCAGCATCACGGAAGGGACCGTAGAAGGCGGAGCTGAACTTCGCAGCGTACGACATGATGGGGAGTTGCTCGTAGCCAGCTTCGTCGAGAGCCTGACGCATGGCGGCGATACGGCCGTCCATCATATCGGAGGGCGCGACGATGTCGGCACCGGCCTCGGCGAAGGAGACAGCCTGACGGCAGAGATAGGGGAGCGTGGCATCATTGTCCACGGTATAGTGATCGTGGAGGATACCGCAGTGGCCGTGGTCGGTGTACTCGCACATGCAGATATCTGCGATGACGATGAGGTCGGGCAGGGCGGCCTTGAGCGCGCGGATACCCTGCTGTACGATGCCGTTGTGTGAATAGGCTTCGCTACCGGTGTGGTCCTTGTGCTCGGGAATACCGAAGAGCATCACCGAGAGTACGCCTACACTGTAGAGGCCTTCGCACTCCTTGACGAGCTCATCGACCGAGAGGCGGTACTGCCCAGGCATGGTCTTGATCTCCTCGCGGATGCCACTGCCGTGGACGACGAAGAGGGGAGCGATGAAGTCCGCGGGCTCGAGAGCGGTCTCACGAACGAGCGCACGGAGGTTGGGAGTCATGCGTAGGCGACGCAGACGACTGATTGGATACATAGGGCTTATGGTTGATTAGGAATACTATCTGTGGTGTGTGCTGCCGTACCGTCTACGAAGTAGGGGCTGAGGCGGATGCTATCCTCGCGGGAGAAAGGTCCAGCAGAGCGCAGGACTGCCCAGCTAAGACGCTTGCCGTGGCGTAGGATGAGCTTGCGCAGGGTGGCACTCTGCTCTCGGGAGAGGTAGGGATGCCAGGGGAGGGAGTCGGCACGGAGCTGGGGGAGAGCGAAGCGCTTCGGCGGTGTCTTGATGACGAACCACGGGCGCAGGGCGAGGAACTTATCCTCATCCATACCGTAGACCTCCTGCAGCTGTAAGACGGTGTAGTAGCCACCGAGTCGCTCACGTAGAGCGAGGATACGATGGGCGTAGGCAGGGCCGATGCCTGGGACACGCAGGAGCGTCAGCGAGTCGATACGGTTGAGGTCAAGGCTGACGTAGTGGGCGAACTTCTCCCCTCGTGCTGCAGCTCCTGCTGGCGGGCCGACATAGTGTGGATCACGTATGAGGCTATCGCGGTGGGGCTGCTGTCCTGCGGGAGCGTTGCTCTCGGAGGTGCTTCCCGCTTCGGTCGGCTGCATAGGCTGTAGGGCAGGCGAGCTGTGCGGGGCGAAGGCGTAGAGTGCTAGCCCCGAGAGGGTGATGAGCGAGAGGATGAGTAAGAATAGGCGCTCACTGCGGCTCGTGGTGGTCTTCCTCTGACGCATCGCTGGGGTGGTTTAGCCGACGTGCTCCTCGGTGGGGGCTTCGGTGCGGGTGTGTATGGCCTCGATACGGCCGTCGCGCAGCACGATCATACGGTCGGCTTGGGCGGCAAAGTCGGGGTCGTGGGTGACGATGACGAAGGTCTGGCCGAGTTCGTCACGCAGATCGAAGAAGAGCTGGTGAAGGCTCTGCTTATTCGCCGTGTCAAGGCTCCCCGATGGTTCGTCGGCGAATATGACCGCAGGCGAATTGATGAGGGCGCGGGCTACGGCGACACGCTGGCTCTCACCACCCGACAGCTCGGCAGGCTTGTGCGAGGCACGCTCCGCAAGGCCGAGACGCTCGAGGAGGCCGACGGCACGCTCACGTACCTTCGAGCGGGACTCTCCTGCGATGAGGGCGGGGAGCATAACGTTCTCCAGTGCAGTGAACTCCGGCAGGAGCTGGTGCGCCTGGAAGATGAAGCCTATCTGGCGGTTGCGGAGCTCGGCTTGACGGCGGGCGCTGAGGCGGGTGACTTCCTCTCCGCAGATCTTCAGCGAAGCACCTTCGGCAGGGGCTTCGAGTGTGCCGAGGATCTGGAGTAGGGTCGTCTTCCCTGCACCGCTGGCTCCGACGATGGAGATGATCTCTCGGGGCGCGACGGTGAGGTCGATACCCTTGAGGACCTCGAGTGAGCCGAAGCTCTTATGGATATGCGTAGCCTCGATGATCATAGGCTGGTAGGCTCAGTAGTGGGGTGATGCTGGATATGCTGGATGACGTAGGCCGCCAGATGACAGCCGAAGAGCGCGGGCATATAGGAGACAGTGCCAGCGGTAGAGCGCTTACACTGCTCGCCCTCGATCTCCTTGACAGCGTCAGAGTCCGGTAGCTCCGTGGAGAAGACCACGGGGAGTCCCTTGTGGATGCCAAGCTTACGCAGGCGCTTACGCAGGCGCTTGCGCAGGGCACGTGCCAGCGTACAGTTGTAGCTCTTATTCAGGTCGGCCTGATGGATCTGCGTCGGATCACTCTTGGCGCCTGCACCCATAGAGCTGATGATCGGCAGGCCGCGCTCTATGGACTTGGCGATGAGGTGCACCTTCGGGCTCAGCGAGTCGATGGCGTCGATGACGTAGTCGTAGCGGTGACGGTCGAGGAGCTCGATCATGTTCTCATCCTTGAGGAAGGCCTCGATGACCTCCAGCTGGATGTGGGGGTTGATGGCGCGAAGGCGTGCGGCCAGGACGCTGGCTTTCGCCTCGCCGATGGTCTCGGTGGTGGCTACGAGCTGGCGGTTGATGTTCGAGGGCTGCACGATGTCGGCGTCGACGATAGTCATACGGCCGATACCTGCACGGGCGATGAGTTCGGCTGCGAAGCCACCGACACCGCCGAGACCGACGATGAGGACGTGACACTGGGCGAGCTCGCTCACGCGATCGTCACCGAAGAGGAGGCGGGTACGCTCGGTCCACACCTCGGGAGGAGTCTGTTGCTGGGGTTGGTTCATTGGATGCCTCGGTCGTTGAGGGCTTGCTGGTAGCGCTTAGCATTCAGCATGTGTACGGCGAAGGAGGAGGCGAAGTTGTGGTAGCCTGAGAAGTCCTCCTTAGCACACATATAGAGGTAGTCGTGGCTCTCGGCAGCGAGGACGCTGTCGATGGTGCTCGTGCGGGGCTGGACGATGGGCGTCGGGGGAAGGCCCGTGACCTTGTAAGTATTGTAGGGGGAGTTCACCATGAGGTGCTCACCACGGATGCGCTTGAGGTCGAAGTTGCCGAGGGCGTACTTGACCGTGGGGTCAGACTGCAGGCGCATCTCCTTGCGCAGGCGGTTGAGATAGAGCCCAGCGATACGGCGGTACTCATCGCGCTTGCCTGATTCGCTCTCGACGATGGAGGCGAGTGTCGTCACCTCAAGGGGATTGAGCCCGAGGCGCTCTGCCTCTTCGGTACGCTTACCCTTCCAGAAGAGCTGGTAGTGGGCATGGAGGCTGTCGAGGACTTCACGCCCTGAGGCGGCCCAGCGCAGGGTGTGGGGCTCGCGGATGACCTTGGAGTAGAAGGCTCCTGGCTTCGTGCCATACTGCGCCATGAGGGCGGAGTCAGCGAGGAGCGTGCGGAGCGTGTCGGCCTTCACCCAGAGGTGCTGGGCGAGGAAGTCCACGAGCTCAGAGTCCTTGCGTACGGAGGGAGGCGTGAGCTTCAGCGGGCTGTCCTTCCCCTCCTTGAGGAGGGTGATGAGCTCCTGCATCGTCGTGGAGCGGAGGACGGCGTACCGACCTGGGCGCAGCGCGTCGCCCGTCTCGCTAAGCCCCTGCACTGCCGCAAGGCGGTCAAAGACACGGGGGAAGCGCAGCCAGAGCTTCTTCTGCATCTGCTCACGTAGCTCGGAGTACTTGCTCCCTGGGGCTACGAGGAGGTAGGTCGTGTCGGTGACGGGGCGACCTGCAGGTGTGGTATAGAGATAGCCACCAGCGAGGGCTGCTGCGGCTACGATGATGAGGATCAGGATGACGAAGACGCGCGCGCCTCGGCCACGACTGCGGTGGGGCGAGGAGAAAGAGCGTCGGCCATTGAGCCGCTGGTAGTGGGCTACTGAATGCTTACTCATACGGAGTGGGATGTCGGATTAGCGGAAGATATCGGCGGGCTCAGCGAGGCGCTTCAGCTCGCTACCGCGGATAGCATAGAAGGAGGGCAGGCTCTGGGTATTGTAGTCCTGAGCTGCGGTATGGTTGAGGTCTTGGACGCAGATCCAGGGCAGAGCGCGTGAAGCATTCTTCCACAGATAGGCATCTTGGTCTTCGGAGACTTCGAAGATGATGAGCTCGGGGTGGGTGGACTGCAGGGCGCGCAGCTCGGCGACGAGGGCGGGTGACCAATCGCCAGCGTAGGCGGTGAAGCAGACGAGGACGGGGTGACCCTTAGCGACCTCCGCATTGAGGGAGCGCATCTGCCCCTTCTGATCACGCAGGCGGATCTCGGGGAAGGCGACGACCTCCACGGGGGCAGCCGTCATCGTTGTATCGGGATGGGCCTCACGCTGACGGGCACGTGCCATAGCGATGGAGCGCAGAGCAGCCTGCTTCAGGAGCGGTGTGTAGGGGGCATTGGGGTGGAAGGCATCGTAGGCCGTGGCGACAGCTGCGAAGGCACGGTCATCGCCAGGATGGTCTATGGAGAAGTACGTCCCGCCAAGGTAGCTCTGGAAGAGGGCGTAGTAGGCGGCAGCGCCTTTGGGGTCGCTGAAGATGTATTTGCTCGTGAGGGTGTTCTTCAGCTGCGTGGAGAGCGAGTCGATACGTGCCAGAGCTACGCCACGCTCGAGGGTGCCATTATTGAGCTGTGTGAGGATCGCCTCGATGGCCTTGTCGGTGGCGGTGCGCAGCTGACCGATCTCACGGATCTGCTTATTGGCCTCGTCGCCCGACTCGATCTTGTAGGTCGAGAAGAGGTCCTTGCCCGAAGCCGAGAGGGTGAGGTGCGTGACGGAGTCGGCTGCGAAGGGGATGAAGCTCTCCCCGAGGCGCAGGCGGTAGAAGGCGGGATAGCTATGTGCCTCGCGACGGAAGCGGAAGCGACCCTTCTCGTCGAGGGTCACGGAGTCGATGAGCTGAGGTTCGTCGGTGTCGGTCGTCTCGAGGTAGAGCGTCTTGCCTGCGGCATCGGTGATGGTGCCTTCGGCGGTGAACTCATTGCCTCCGCTCTTGGAGCAGGAGCCGAGAGCGAGGGAGCCGAGGAGAAGGAGGGAGAGGCGGAGCTTCGTCTTATTCATTGTCTGCCGTGTGAGGTATGTGATAGATGGGGCTATTAGCATGTGGGGGCGTCCCAGTGCTCGCCGGTGGCGAGGAGCATCTCCTCAGCGCGGGCGACCTCGGCGAAGAGCTCTTCGCGTGTGGCAGCCTTGAGCATGGCGATGCGTACGGGGCGGAAGTTATCGATACCCTTGAAGATCGGGCTGGCAGCTATATGGCGACGGCTGTGGAGGATGCCACGGCGCTCGTCGAGCTTGCGGATGTTGTTGTCGACGAGCTGGCGAAGTACGTCGACGTAGAAGGCCTTCGGGTGGCGGGGAGCAGGCTCGCCCGTCTGGAGGTAGTGCTTCATCTCCTCGAAGATCCAGGGCTGGCCGATGGTGGCACGCCCGACCATCACAGCATCTACGCCGTAGGTGTCGAAGGCACGCTTTACCTCTTCGCCCGTGGTGATGTCACCATTGCCGATGATAGGGATGTGCATACGGGGATTCTCCTTCACCTTGCCGATGAGCGTCCAGTCGGCAGAGCCGGTGTACATCTGGGCGCGGGTACGGCCGTGGATGGTGAGGGCTTGGATGCCCACGTCCTGGAGGGCTTCGGCGAGCTCGACGATGATCTTACTATCGTTGTCCCAGCCGAGGCGGGTCTTTACGGTGACGGGGATCTTCACGGCCTTGACGATCTCGCTGACGATGCGGAGCATGACGTCGGGGCAGCGAAGCATACCGCTACCAGCACCCTTGCCAGCGACACGCTTGACGGGGCAGCCGAAGTTCAGGTCCAGCACCTCGGGTCCAGCGGCCTCGGCGATGCGGGCTGCTTCGACCATAGGCTCGACCTCGCGGCCGTAGATCTGGATGGCTACGGGGCGCTCTTCGGCGCTGATCTCGAGCTTGCGCGTCGTGCCAGCGACCTGACGGATGAGGGCGTCAGCACTGAGGAACTCGGTGTAGACCATGTCTGCACCGAAGCGGCGACAGAGGAGACGGAAGGCGGCATCCGTCACATCCTCCATGGGGGCCAGTAGTAGGGGGCGCTCCCCGAGATCGACCGTACCTATTTTCATTCGCTTATCTGGGCTATGTATTGGGAGGCCGTCGTGAGGGCCTCGTGGATATTGGGGCAGATGTAGGTATCGCCGATGAGGTCGGCGATACCTGTGGCACGCAGGGTCTCATGGACGCTGGGGCGCACGCCCGAGAGGACGAGCTGGATGCCCTCAGCCTGTGAGGTCTCGATGAGAATGCGGAGGTTGCGCACGGCCGTCGAGTCCATGAAGGGCACCTGACGCATACGCAGGATGCGCACCTTCGGGCGCGCCTTGGTGGCGAGGACGATCTCCTCGAAGCGGTTCGCGATACCGAAGAAGAAGGGTCCTTCGATCTCGTAGACCTCGACGCCCTTCGGCAGGTCGAGGGCTTCCTCACGACCTGCGAGCTGGCCGTCATCCTCGGAGCTATGCACGTGGAGCTTGTCGCGGGAGACGACGATGCGCGTGGACTCGATGATACGGCGCATGAAGAGGAGCATGGAGAGTAGGAGACCCAGCTCGATAGCTATGGTGAGGTCGAAGAGGACGGTGAGGAAGAAGGTGACAGCGAGTACCGCGATATCGCTCTTCGGGCCACGTAGCGAGGCGCGTACCGAGCGCCATCCGCTCATGTTGTACGAGATGACGACGAGCACCCCAGAGAGGCAGGCCATAGGGATGTAGGCCATCAGGGGCATGAGGAAGAGGAAGATCAGTAGGAGGACCAGAGCGTGGGTGATGCCTGCGATGGGCGTGCGGGCGCCGTTGTTGATGTTGGTCATCGTACGAGCGATAGCTCCCGTGACGGGGATCCCACCGAAGAAGGGCACGATGATGTTCGCTACTCCCTGCGCCATCAGCTCGGTATTCGAGCGGTGGCGCTCACCGATGACCCCGTCAGCGACGCTGGCAGAGAGGAGGGACTCGATAGCGCCGAGGAGGGCGATGGTGAAGGCGGGGCCGATGAGGTGCTGCATCGTCGCCCAGCTCAGCTCGGGCACGACGAGGTCGGGGATCTTCGAGGAGATCGTATAGCGGTCGCCGATGGTGTCGAGGCCCGTGACGCCAGCATACTCCTTGAGGAGGTAGCAGACGATGGTCATCACGATGATGGCGACGAGGGAGCCAGGGACGACCTTCGTCAGGCGTGGGGTGAGCTGGATGAGGAGGATGCTCCCCAGACCGATGGCGAGCGTAGGCAGGTGGACGGAGCCGAGCGAGGAGAGGAGGACGCCCCACTTCGGTACAAACTCCTTCGGTAGACCCGTCAGCCCGAGGCCGAGGAGGTCATTGACCTGCGTGGTGAAGATGGTCACAGCGATACCTGCCGTGAAGCCTAAGATAATCGGATAGGGGATGAACTTGATGAGCGATCCGAGCTTCAGTGCGCCCATCAGCAGGAGGAGGATACCCGCCATCAGTGTGGCGATGAGTAGTCCGCCCTGACCGTACTCGCCGATGATGCCGAGGACGATGATGATGAAGGCCCCCGTAGGCCCCCCGATCTGTACGGAGCTACCCCCGAGAGCCGAGACGATGAGCCCCCCGAGGACGGCGGTCACGAGCCCCACTTCGGGCGATACCCCGCTGGCGATAGCGAAGGCGATGGCCATAGGTAGGGCGACGATCCCCACGATGAGCCCCGCTAAGAGGTCACGAGTGAGGCCCTGCCGCGTGTAGCCCTTGAGGCTATCGATGAGCATGGGGCGGAAGTTCAAGCGCTGCATGTCGAGTAAAAAGTAGGTTTTCTTCCTATACGATTAAATAGCTGTTAGGTTACAAAGATAAGGAAAAGCCCCCGTGCCTCTGGGGGCGCTGACCTTGTAGGCAGGGCTTTCGCATCGAAATCCTCCCGTGCCGTTCGCGTCTATACGCCGCATCGTCTGCGCGTGTATTCCTCTTGCTCATCGCGACCTCTGCATATCCTCTTGCCCATTAACGGGGGAAAGGGTCAAAGACAAGACAGGAGAAGGCGATTGCCTTCTCCTGCTATTTTGATGGAGGTAGCCCCGTGTCAAGGTGGGCTTCCGTATGCTTTGCCCGAGGCTGTATAAGGAGCTTTCTCTACTTCTTCACGCGTCGTAGCGTGCAGACCTCAGCGTCGTAGGGGACAGAGAGATAATCAGGTATGATCACAGGACGATCGATTCCGACCAAGTGGCTTCGGCGTACTACTATCGTATCGTGTGCCGCATTCAAGCAGAGAAGTACATTGGCAAGTTCCTGATAAGGCTTGTCAGCTTTACCATAGAAGAAAGGTATTCTGTAAACATCTAATTGTAGAGAGCTCTTCTCTCTGTCCCAGATAAATCCCCCGCCTCGAATAAAGGAGGTCCCAGGCAGGAAAGAGTCCGTAGGGGTGATACATGCTTTACCATTCTTTGTGATTGATAGCTCCAGCCCGAGAGCATCGTACCAGTAGGAATCGTAATAGTTTGCCTTTTTCTGCACGATGATATGGGCACGCCACTGGTGGTCGCCAAAGCCCGTGCCTTCCCATTCTCCTACGAACTTATCGAGGTCATGGTGTCGGTCCTCAAAGTAGTAGCCTTCAGGGTTGCCACGGTTGTTGTCCGACACGCGCTTGAAGTCTCGTAAGTCCACGACTTGCGTCTGAGCAGAGACCCTCGCTCCAGAGAGGAGCAGTATGAGGGATAGAAGTTTGATTAGCTTGATCATCTTGATAGCTTGTTTTTTTGCCATGTTACTTGCACTCATGGCGGTCATAGAATACCGTGGGATTACGTTGCCTTATATACCAAATTCTTCCGTCTTCAGGATTGTTGTCATAAACAGAATAGCCCTCTGGAGTGTCCTTTGTGAGATCAAAGAACATTAGCCCAAAGGCCTCCTTAAGCGAGGGGTAGAGGACGTTTAATTGATCCAGAATATATTGCTCTTCCAGAATAAGTAGCCGCTTCTCTCTTTTCCCTTTTTCTTCTATGCCTACGGGCGTGTCTCGTATTTCTGATGATATCCAATCGGACTGCATTTGACTAAGTTTTTTAAAGGTGCGTTCATCCGTTGATAATTTCTTGTTTAAGGCGCCAAATAAGTCTTGCAGCTCATCGTAGTTTCGAATCTTTCTATTGATTGTTAAGATATACACCCCATGCTTACTGACGACACCTGTGTAGTATTTGCTTAAATCCAACTCTGCTGGATTTGTGCCCCAATCTTTGGGTATCTCCTTGCGGACAGCTTTGAAAACTCGGCCAATAAAGTTGTGTATGTCTTTTAGGGAGAAGCACTGATTAAGGTAATACTCCTCATCTTGAGAAGCTACGTGCGTATGCATCATGCCAACAATATCGTCCTTGGGCTCAGCGATCTCATCCTCATTCTCCCCGATAATGTCTTTAAAAGTCCCATCTCTAAGTTGTACGAAGCCTCGCTCTATGCGAGTTTCCCAGCTCTTATTACTCTTCACATAATCAAAGAGGCTCTTGATATGACTATTCATTTGGGGTTCCTGGATCTTCATTCGATAGTCTCCACATGGAGGTGGCTGAATGGGACCAATAGGAGTAGGCGGTTCATCAGGGATAGTAGGGGCGTATCGAATACATTTATACTGCTCTGGGGCTATACGTGGATTCCCTGAATCTGCACCACTAAAGCGTCCCCAAAAGCCCGCAGGAGCCCCGGAGAAGCGACCTCTAGGTCTGTCAAAGCCTTGAAATTCAAAGACTGGAACACAATTCTCTGGGTGGAATCGAGTGCTCGATCCTCCATCAACGACATTCATATCATCATCATAGAGATTTCCCACGGTAAAGCTGTGAGCACGAGTACACTCATAAAGCTTCCCATTTATTACTTTACGAAAGCTCCGCGCTCCTGGCGGTGGAGTATAGTACACACCACTTTTGGCAACATGTCCTAGTCCCTTTTGTGTAAGGTAGTCAAAGAGCCATAAGTGATCGTCGTAAACCTCTGCTCGGTTTAGGAACTCAGATGCAATCTGAGTCCCACGGTCAAGGTAAATTACCCAAATCCAATTGATCTCATTCTCCCCTTGAATATGGATTGGAATGTAAACTATCTCATTAACACCAACCTCACCTACATGTGAGATGCCCTGCCATACTAAACGAGCCTTAACCTGAGAAAGGTGAGCCGCCATGCCTTTAGCTTCTGGCAGTTGCTTTATTGACTCCATTATTGTTTGTACAGTCTGATCGCTACCTATATAGTTAAACGTCTGTGCGACCAACTGATCAGGGGAGAGCTTCGACGCTGGTTGAGTTTCAATATCTGTATCACTTCGGCATCCAGCAAAGAGGATGGAAACAAGAAGGAGCGATGTGTAAATGAGTCGCCAATTAGGAAGGCAATAACTCATGGTAGTAAATCTGCGCATAGTGAGCATAGTATAGTGTGTTACTTCGTGTGTCAATCTCCATCTAACTAGCTCATGATGTTTCATGGGACATGGCTCTATGGAGGTTTCGATAGCAAATGTAGTTGATTAGAATCATACAAACAAGAGGACGGATATTATCGGATATTGGTCAGTGGAGGAATCCTGTCCTAATTGTCCTGAAGACCTCTGCATAGCTGTGGGGAAGATCTATTGGCTATAGGTTCCCCTCCATCTTTATAAGCTTGCTTGGAGTCTACCAGAGGGAAGTAAAGACGAGGGGACTCGGACTGAATGTTGCTATAGCTTCGGTGCTTGCTTCTTCGGGAAGAAAAGCCGGTAGCAATAGTGGAATAACCTTCTCTGTGCGCGGGGAAGAGTTGCGGACGAGCAGTAGAAAATCTTGGTCTACGTGCGTGGCTCTAAAATCTACGTACGTGGATCATAGAGATTACGTGCCGAGTCCTTAGGACTACGTACGTGGACAGAGGAAATGGCGTAGAGGAAGGGGCTTTTTCTTCGTGGAGGAGGAAGCTTTTCCTCCCGCAGGATGAGAGAAATCCCCGCGATAGGCGAGGGGCTCGGACTATGGCGGGGAAGAAGGACGCTGCGCTGGGGCGGGCAGGTGTGTCGTGGCTTAGCTCGGTGTCGCGCCTTCGCCTGTCTGGAGCTTCTTGCGGTACTCGGTGGGCGTGAGGCCCGTCTGCTGCTTGACGAACTTGCCGAAGCAGGCGAGGCTCGAGAAGCCCTGCTGGAAGGCGATCTCCTTGGCGGTCTTCGTCGAGTAGCGTAGCTCCTGCGTGATGGCGCGCATCATGTACTGATGGATGAAGTGGATGGGCGTCTCTCCCGTCTGCTCCTTGATGACGCGTGAGAGGTGCTTCGGCGTGAGGTTCATCAGGGTCGCGACCTCCGAGACCGAGCGCAGGTGTCCACGTCGCATAGCCAGCAGATCAAAGAAAAGGCGCATCTGCTGGTTGGCACGGGTCAGGTCTTGCGGGGTCGCTTGGCGGATCTCTTCGCTGACCTCACGGATGAAGGAGTAGAGGAGCGCCTGGATATGGATGTGCAGGAGTTCGTCACGGAAGAGGGGATTGTCCGAGTGGCAGAGGGTGTGGATCTGCTGGTGGTAGATCTTGCTGAGCTCTATCGCATCCTCGCTCAGCGTGTAGATGGGCGACCTACGCACATAGTCCGCGATGGGCCATATCAGGGTATTCAGTGTCTCCGTGCTCTGGATGATTTCCCAAGAGAGTCCCATGAGGACCAGATCGGCATCGCTTGAGGCGAGGCATTCCTCGATGAGGGATCCCTCTTGGTAGCTAAGCCTCTGCCCCTGCTTCAGGCGATACTGCAGGCCGTTGACCGTGATCAGTGCTGTCCCTTGGCGGCAGTAGATCGCCATGCCGAAGCGCATGCGTGCGCCTATCATACGCTCGGGGAGCGTGTGTAGGCTATTGGCAAAGAGGAGCTTGTCGTGGCAGTAGTCTATGCCAGGATCTCCCTTGAAGTCATTGGTCGTCCACTCGTGCGGCTGCATGCTGTCTTGCTGATGTATCTGGGGCTGTACTTATGGGTGTAAAGGTAGGGGATATATGTGATACTCGGGTGTTGTCTAAATGTCGCATGGGGTAGGTAAAGCTTTTCCTTTCTTCGCATCGAGGGGAAGGTGGGGGAGAAAAAGCGACTATTTGCCCCCTCCGTGCAAAGGGGTAGTGCTCCTTCCCCGCGCGAGTGCGCACGCATACAGCTTGCATATATGGGCGAAAATGACGAAAATTGTAGTCTAAAAGCAGGCTATGCGAGGTAGGGTGGAGAGGTCCTTTGCCCTACCTCCCATTGCACCCCATAGCAAGACAAATAAGATGATAGAAGAGAAGTTCCAGGCCGTCGTCCTGGGCGCTGGCGAAAGCGGTGTCGGCGCAGCCCTATTATACCAGAGTCGTGGTATATCCGTCATGGTCTCGGACTACGGGCATATCGCCCCGAAGTACAAGCAGGAGCTCGAAGCCAATGGCATCCCTTACGAAGAGGGTAGCCACACCACCGAGCTCATCCTGCGTGCCGAGGAGATCGTCAAGAGCCCTGGTATCCCCGAGAAGGCACCTATTATGGTGGCTATCCGTGAGCGTGGCATCCCCGTCATCTCCGAGATCGAGCTGGCAGGTCGCTACCTCAAGGGTAAGGTCATCGGTATCACGGGGAGCAATGGGAAGACCACGACGACGATGTGGCTGCACCACATCCTCACCGAGGCGGGTATGAAGCCCGCACTGGCTGGGAACGTAGGCTTCAGCCTCGCCCGTCAGGTGATCCCCGACGAGCAGCCCGACTACTTCGTCGTCGAGCTGAGTAGCTTCCAGCTGGATGATATGTACAAGTTCCGCGTGCATATCGCCCTCCTGATGAACATCACACCCGACCACCTCGACCGCTATCACTACAACTTCGAGGAGTATGCTATGGCGAAGATGCGCATCCTGCAGAACCAGACCGCAGAGGATGCCTTCATCTATTGGGGTGAAGATGAGTTCGTCTCTCGCTACGTCATGAGCCACCAGCCCATGCCGATGCAGACGCTCTCCTTCCTGACCTATCCGCAGGTAGGCTCTGCTGCTGACAAGTCGGACGACAATATGATGCGCCTGCACTTCGACGGGAAGAGCTTTGAGTTCCCCATCGATCAGCTCGCACTCCAGGGGCCGCACAACCTGCAGAATGCTATGGCCGCCTCGATCGCAGCCCTGCGTCTCGGCGTCTCGCATGACGTCCTCAGGCGTGCGCTCAGCGACTTCGTGAACGTCCCCCACCGCCTCGAGAAGGTCGGGGTACTCGATGGCGTGCGCTATATCAACGACTCCAAGGCCACGAACGTCAGCTCTACCTACTACGCCCTGCGCACGATGACCACGCCCTACGTGCTCATCCTCGGCGGCGAAGACAAGGGGAATGACTACATGGATATCACCGAGCTCATCACCTCTGGGGCGCGTGGGCTCGTCTTCCTCACGACCGACGTGCTGAAGCTGTACAAGAGCTTCCACGGCAAGGTGCCTCAGATCGCCTCGGCTCTCTCCATGGAGGAGGCTATCGCCCACGCTCGCGAGATGGCTCAGCCAGGCGACACCGTCCTGCTCTCTCCCGCCTGTGCGAGCTTTGACCTCTTCACCAGCTACATCCATCGAGGCGACCGCTTCCGCGAAGTGGTACAGGGCCTGATCCAAGCTGAGGAGAAGCATGCCTAACGATCAGACGACCTCCCTCCAGCCGAAGGACTCGTGGCTGCGCCGCATCTTCGCGGGCAACGGCCTCATGTGGGCACTCTACTTCGTGCTCGTCTTGGTCTCGCTCTACACCGTATCGAGCGCGCTGAGCTCGGAGATCTATAAGAGCCTCTCCGTCGGGCGACTGAATCCCATCCTCAAGCATGCGCTCATGCTCGCTATCGGTATCTGCTCGGCTATCTTGCTGAGCAGATGCTCCGGGCGCTTCTATCGCTATACCCTGCCACCGCTCTCGGCGCTCCTCATGGTGGGGCTCTTCTTCGCGCAGCTCCTCTTAGGGCAGAGCACCAATGGGGCAGAGCGCTGGATCGACTTGGGCTTCATCACCATCCAGCCCGCCGAATTCCTACGTGTCTATATCGTCATCTGGGGTGCGTATGTCGCGGGTAAGGATGTCGTGGAAGACCCGAGGAAGGAGCCTCGCTACTGGGCATACTGGGGATGGATCTTCATCCTCTCGATTATGGTGCTCTTGAGCAACCTGTCGACCTTCCTCATCATCTTCTCTTTCCTCTACCTCTACTCGTGGGTACTCAAGGCACCTAAGCGCTTCATGTACCGCATCACGGCTATCGGTGCCATAGCGGTGGTCTTGGGTGGCGCCTACCTTTACTTAGCGCCCGAGAGCATGCTGCCTGGTCGTGCCGTCACGTGGCACAACCGTCTGCATGGCGCCGTCAAGGAGCGCGAAGACCGCTTCGCTATCACCGACGAGAACCGTCAGGAGCAGATGGGCCGTATGGCTATCGCCAACTCCAAGCTCGTCGGTCGTGGCCCTGGGAATAGCAAGCTGCGTGACTCCCTCTCGCAGGCCTACTCCGACTACCTCTACGCCATCATCATCGAGGAGTACGGCATCCTCGGTCTGCTCTTCATCCCATCGCTCTATCTGGTGTGGATGCTCATCGGCTATCGTGAGGCACGCAAGCAGACGAACGTCTTCCGTAGCAACCTCATCAAGGGCTTTGGCATCCTCTATCCGCTGCAGGCGCTGGTGAATATGATCGTCGCCTCGGGGATCATCACCACAGGGCAGACGCTCCCGCTCATCAGCTACGGGGGGTCGTCGATCCTGGCGACAAGCATGGCCTTCGGCATTATGATCGGCGCCTCGCGCGTCGATAAGCCCAAGCGTGAGCCCCACACGGAGGAGGCGGAGTTCACTGAGGTCACCGCGACCGAGGAGGTCGTGGAAGAGCCTCTTCTCGATACCGACACACAAGACTACGTATAGAAATATGATCCAGCGAGCTATCATCAGCGGCGGTGGCACAGGGGGGCATATCTTCCCTGCCGTATCCATCGCCGAAGCCCTTCGCCGGCGCTACCCCGAGATCGATATCCTCTTCATCGGTGCCGAAGGGCGCATGGAGATGGAGCGTGTGCCCCAGGCGGGCTTCCCCATCCGCGGTCTGAAGATCCGCGGCCTTGACCGCAAGCGCCTCTGGCGCAATGTGGGAGTCGTGCGAGACTTCCTGCGTGCGCTCATCACGGCGCGCGATATCATCCGTGACTTCCGCCCCGAGATCGTCATCGGCGTCGGGGGCTATGCCAGCGCACCTACGCTGAAGGCTGCACAGAGCCTTGGCATCCCCACGCTCATCCAGGAGCAGAACTCTTATGCCGGCGTGACGAATAAGTTCCTCGCTCGTCGTGCCGACCGCATCTGCGTAGCGTACCCCGAGATGGAGCGCTTCTTCCCGAAGGAGAAGATCGTGCTGACGGGGAATCCCCTGCGTCCTGCTATCGAGTATATGCAGGACGGGCTGCGCGAAGAAGCGCTGCGTCACTTCGGCTTGCCAGCTGATACGAAGCGTGTCGTCGTCGTCATCGGCGGGAGTCTCGGTGCTCTGAGTATCAACGAGAGTATCGGTTCGCGCCTCGCTGAGTGGGCTCAGTCGGGTGTCGCCCTCATCTGGCAGACGGGTAAGGGCTTCGAAGCCAAGGCGCAGGAGCTGCTGAAGGCGTATGACTTCCCCGTCTACTCATCGGCCTTCATCCAGCGTATGGATCTGGCTTATGCCGTGGCAGACGTCGTGGTGTCGCGTGCTGGTGCCAGCTCGATCTCCGAGCTGTGCTTCCTCGGCAAGCCTACCATCCTCGTGCCTTCGCCTAACGTCGCCGAAGACCACCAGACGAAGAACGCGCTGGCGCTCTCGACGCGCTCGGCTGCGCTCCTCATCCCCGACGACAAGGCACGCGAAGAGCTGACGCCTCGTGCCATCGCCCTCGTGCAGGACGCTGCGCAGTGCGCTTCGCTCTCCGAAGAGATCCGTAAGCTCGCCCTCACCGAGGCTGCTGACCGCATCGTCGACGAGGCTGAGCGCCTTGTGGCCTTCGCCCCCAAGCGATAGACATCGTACTATAATAGCATATAAAAGAGCAGC
>NZ_ALKJ01000018.1:0-13989 GCF_000292995.1 Porphyromonas sp. oral taxon 279 str. F0450
CCGCTTCTATTTGATGTCGTCGGCGCTACGCCTTAGCGGCGGTCTTCGCCTGATGCTCCTCAAGGAGGCGCGTCAGCGTGACGAAGTCCTCGACGCCGAGCTGCTCGGGGCGCTTGGAGAAGATCTCTGCCGTGTAGCCCGTATAGTCGGCTCCGAAGAGCGCCTTGAGTGAGTTGCGCAGGGTCTTGCGACGCTGGTTGAAGCCCGTCTTGATGACCTGCTTAAAGAGAGCTTCGGAGCAACCGAGGTCGGTGCGCTCATTGCGGATGAGGCGGATGACACCGCTCTTGACCTTGGGGGGCGGGTTGAAGACGTGCTCATCGACGGTGAAGAGGTACTCCACATCATACCACGCCTGCAGGAGGACGCTCAGGATGCCGTAGTCCTTGTTGCCCGGAGGGGATGCCAGACGCTGGGCGACCTCACGCTGGAGCATACCGGCGCAGCAAGGGATGCGCTCGCGGTAGTCGAGCATACGGAAGAAGATCTGCGAGGAGATGTTGTAGGGGTAGTTGCCGATGAGGGCGAAGGGAGCGTCACCAGGGAAGTAGTCTTCGATGGGGATCTTGAGGAAGTCGCCCTCGATGATACGCCCCTCGAGCGCGGGGAAATGTGCCTTGAGGTAGGCTACCGACTCGGTGTCGATCTCGATGACGTGCGTGTCGTATCCCTTCTCGAGGAGGAATTGGGTCAGTACTCCCATGCCAGGACCGATCTCAAGTACGGGCAGATCGCGGTGGCTGGAGATGCTGTCGGCGATGCGCTCGGCGATAGAGAGATCAGTGAGAAAATGTTGGCCTAATGCCTTCTTGGCTTTAACTTGCTGCATGGGAGATAACTAAAAACTTATTACATTTGCTATACTAAAGTAGTACAATTTATCAAGAGCTATTAGAGTACACTCCCTTGCGTGGTGCCGAGCCTCGAGCTTTGCCCACCTCTCGAGTGGGTGTGTGTCGAATGAAGATCCATCCTACCCTTAAGTCCATTCTCTGGATTGTAGTCCCACTGCTCCTCGGTGGGTTGGGCTTCTATGGCCTCTATCGTGATACCGACTGGCACGAGCTGCAGGAGACCCTCCGCACGGGGGTCAACTATCCCATCCTCCTTTTTAGCCTCCTCTTTGGACTCATGAGCAACCTCTGCCGAGGCTTGCGCTGGGAGCTTCTTGTGCGCCCGCTCACCGCTGGCGAAGCACCTCCACGGCGCATCAATGCCGTCTGCACGGTGCTCGGCTCCTATACGGTGAACATGGGGATACCTCGCTCGGGCGAGGTGTGGCGCTGCGTCGAGATGGAGCGCCGTGAGGACATCCCCTTCGCTGGGCTCTTCGGTACGCTCATCGTCGACCGCCTGACGGACGTGACGATGCTGGGGCTGATCCTCCTCGGGATTATCCTCAGCTCGACAGACTTCTTCATCGGTTACTTTGCCTCCCACCCTGAGCTGGAGGCCTCGCTGCGTGCCTTCATCTACTCCCCGTGGTCGGTGGTGCTGGTGGTGGTCGGGCTGCTCGCTCTTGGAGGCTTCATCTGGCTCTTACGCTATCGCCGTGGAAGCCGTATCGCACAGTTCTTCCTACACATATGGGACGGGATGATGAGCATCCGCTATATGCCACATCGCGGGCGCTTCCTCCTCCTGACGCTCCTCATCTGGATCGGGTACTTCTGCTACTTCTACTTCGCGCTCTTCGCCTTCGAGGCTACGCGCGACCTTCCCCTCTCCGTGGCAAGTATCGCCTTCGCCATGAGTAGTATGTCGGTCATCGTGCCCGTCCAGGCAGGTATGGGGGCGTGGCATGCTGCGGTCATCATCACCTTCACTACCTTTGGTATGGCTACCCAGCCAGCCAAGGACTTCGCCCTCATCGTGCACACGGCGCAGACGCTGTGGATCACGCTCGTGGGCCTCATCGCGATCATTGCTCTTCCCATCATCAATAGACACTACACGCGCAGACGCACCGCACCCGCTGCGAGCGTGCGCTGAGCATAACTATCCATTATTCATCTTAAGAACGAATCGACTATGGCTGCTGAAATCAAGACCCTGTCTCCTGCTCACGTGTGGAGCTACTTCTATGATCTCACACAGATCCCCCGCCCGACGTTCCATACTGAGGCGGTCCAAGAGTACCTCCTTGCTCTGGCAAAGCGTCTGAACCTCGAGGCTCAGCATGATGCTACGGGTAATATACTCATCCGCAAGCCTGCTACTCCTGGCCTCGAAGGACGCCCCGTGGTGACCCTGCAGGCCCACATCGACATGGTGCCCCAGAAGAATAGCCACATCGAGCATGACTTCACCAAGGACCCTATCGATGCCTACATCGATGGCAAGTGGGTGACGGCACGTGATACGACGCTCGGCGCAGACAATGGTATCGGCGCAGCCTATATGATGGCCGTCCTCTCGGATGACACCCTCAAGCATGGCCCTCTCGAAGCGCTCTTCACCGTAGACGAAGAGGTCGGTATGGTCGGTGCCAACGGCCTACAGCCTGGCTTCTCTAAGGGGGATATCCTCATCAACCTCGACAGCGAGGACGAAGGTCTTCTCTTCGCTGGCTGTGCAGGTGGCCTCGACGTCAACGTCAAGCTCGAGTACAAGGATCAGGAGCCTACGCCCGAAGGGGATATCGCT
This sequence comes from Porphyromonas sp. oral taxon 279 str. F0450, assembly GCF_000292995.1. Classification (NCBI taxonomy): domain Bacteria; kingdom Pseudomonadati; phylum Bacteroidota; class Bacteroidia; order Bacteroidales; family Porphyromonadaceae; genus Porphyromonas; species Porphyromonas sp. oral taxon 279. Next base: position 2,647 of record NZ_ALKJ01000018.1, read on the forward strand.
GTGCGCATCAGCCTGACGGGTCTGCGCGGTGGTCACTCGGGTATGGACATCATCCTCGGCCGTGCCAACGCTAATAAGCAGCTCGTGCGCTTCCTCAAGGAGGCTATCGCCAGCTACGGCGCTCGCCTCGTACATCTCGAAGGGGGCTCAGCCCGCAATGCGATCCCTCGCGAAGCCTTCGCGCTCGTGACCATCCCCGAAGCAGAGGCTGATGGCCTGTGGGAGTTCGCTTCGGACTTCCTCGACACCCTGCAGACGGAGTATAAGAATATCGAGGACGGCATCAGCCTCAGCCTCGAGCGCACGGATCTGCCCAAGACGGTTATCCCCGAAGAGATCCAGGACGGCGTCATCGGAGCCCTTGATGCGTGCATCAATGGCGTGCAGAGCATGCTCACCGACTTCCCTGGCATCGTAGAGTCCTCTACGAATATGGCGAAGATCTTCGTCGGCGAAGGCACCTTCACCGCTACCTTCATGCTACGTAGCTCCTCGGAGAGCCGCAAGGAGTACGTCGCTTCTCAGATCGAGAGCGCGATGAATCTGGCGGGTGCAGAGGTTGAGTTTGCAGGTGCTTACAACGGCTGGGCGCCCAACGCTGACTCCGCCGTCCTCAAGACGATGCGCCGTGCTTACGAAGAGGTCACGGGTAAGTCCCCCGAGATCACCGTCGTCCACGCAGGGCTGGAGTGTGGTATCATCCAGGGCGTCATGCCAGATATGGATATGATCTCCATCGGTCCAGACCTTCGCTCGCCCCACTCTCCCGACGAGAAGGTACACATCGCCTCTGTCGAGCGCACCTGGAAGGTCCTCATCAAGGCGCTGGAGCTGATTTAATTCGCATACCAAGACCCTAAGTATATCATCACAAGAAGAATTTAGTAAATGAGTAAGACAGCTTATGTATTCCCTGGCCAAGGCGCCCAGTTCGTGGGTATGGGGAAGGAGCTTTATGAGAATCATCCCTTAGCCAAGGAGCTCTTTGAGAAGGCCAACGATATCCTCGGATTCCGCATCACGGACATCATGTTCGCTGGTACGGACGAAGAGCTCAAGCAGACGAAGGTCACGCAGCCCGCGGTCTTCCTGCACTCCGTCATCCGTGCGCTCTGCCTCGGTGACGAATTCCAGCCCGATATGGTCGCTGGTCACTCTCTCGGTGAGTTCTCCGCACTCGTCGCTGCTGGTGCGCTGAGCTTCGAAGACGGTCTGCGTCTCGTCTCCAAGCGTGCTCTGGCTATGCAGGAGGCTTGCGAAGCTAACCCTGGTACGATGGCTGCTATCCTCGGTCTGCCCGATGAGAAGGTCGTCGAGATCCTCAAGACCATCGAGGGTGGGGTAGTCATCGCAGCCAACTTCAACTGCCCTGGTCAGCTCGTCATCTCGGGTGATGTCGACGCTGTCGATCGCGCTTGCGAAGCCCTCAAGGAAGCTGGTGCTAAGCGTGCTCTGCGCCTCAATGTCGGTGGTGCCTTCCACTCACCTCTGATGGAGCCAGCACGCGTCGCACTCGCCGAAGCTATCGAGGCTACGGAGTTCCATAGCCCCCGCTGCCCCATCTATCAGAATGTACCTGCCCACGCTGTCAACTGCACGCACGGCATCAAGAAGAACCTCATCGCTCAGCTGACGGCTCCTGTACGCTGGACGGAGAGCGTACAGGCTATGGTCGCTGACGGTGCTACGCGCTTCGTCGAGGTAGGCCCTGGTGCTGTCCTTCAGGGGCTGGTCAAGAAGATCGCTCCCGCAGTAGAGACCGAAGGTAAGCAGTAAGCTCCGCCTCCCCTCTATATACCCCAATAGTCCGCCGCCCGGCCATCTCCCTCACGGAGACGGTCGGGCGGCGGTGCTTTGATAGCCCCCAGCCGAGGGGAGATCATGCCTGAGAAGCCTCTGGAAAATACATACTATTAGGTATTGTGCTCACCTCGTGTGCGCTATACCTTTGCATGGCATTTACATCTGTTCCCTAATTTCACCAATTGTATATCCATCAATGAAGAAATGTATACTCCTGGGGCTGCTCGTATGGAGCACTGCAGCTCGAGGCGAGACGCTATTGCCCGTAGCTACCCCAGATACCCTCTCTGCTAAGGCTGTGACGCCTACTGCAGCACAGCTCCGTGGTCGTGTCACCGACTCTCATGGCGCTCCTATCGAGGGGGCAGTCCTCGCTGTCGGCGATCCTCAGCTTCACCTCACTGCGCATACGGACCGTGAGGGGCGCTTTACTCTCGACGGCCTTCCCGCAGGACGCCAGCCCGTCATCATCCAGGCGATGGGCTATATCACGCAGCGCCGTCTCCTCTTCCTCGGAGAGGGAGCAAGCACAGACCTACACTTCATCCTCGATGAGCGCGAGCAAGCACTGCCTACCGTCGACGTCATCGGGCGCCGTGAGCAGTCGTATCGCAATGCTCTGTCCTTCGCTGGGACCAAGACGGCGACGCTCCTGCGTGACGTCCCTCAGTCCATCGGCTACGTCACGAAAGAGCTGGTCTTAGACCAAGGTGCCATCACCGTCAATGATGTGGTGAAGAATATCAGCGGTATCAATCAGTACTCCTTCTACAATGACTTCTCCATCCGTGGCTTCCGTACTCTGGGCAACCGCAATTCGGGCAACCTCCTCAACGGCATGCGTGCTCAGACGAGCCTCTGGCGTCAGTCATCACTGGCGAATATCGAGCGCGTTGAGGTTATCAAGGGCCCAGCCTCCGCACTCTTTGGGAATGCTGCCCCAGGTGGTGTCATCAATCGTGTGACGAAGAAGCCCCTCAATATAGCCCGTCGCTCGGTATCGCTGACGGCTGGGAGCTTCAATACGAGTCGCGCCTATGCCGACTTTACGGGCCCGCTCAATGAGCGCAAGACACTCCTCTACCGCCTGAACCTCGGCTATGAGAACTCCGATACCTTCCGTGATCTGCAGAAGCTCACGACTCAGATCGTAGCCCCCTCGATCACCTACCTGCCCTCAGATCGTACTCGCCTCAATGTAGACCTGGTGTACACCAGCAGTGCGGGGAAGCTCGACCGTGGTGTCGCGATTTTTGGCGATGGGGATCTCTTCTCCCGCCCTATCTCTTCTACGCAGTCGGCAGCCAATGACTATCTGCGTGAGCAGACGCTGAATCTGACCTTCGCCCTCTCGCATCAGCTGGCAGAGGGGCTCCTCTTCAATAGCACCTACCTCTACTCCTCCTATAGTGAGGATATGATGGAGCACTCGCAGGACAATGCTTTCGTCAAGAAGGCTGATGGCACGGATGATCCCTCTCTCGTCCTGATGCGTGTCACGAAGCGCTTCCGTAACGTCCGTAACCACGCCTTCAATAACTATCTGACGTGGAATGTCACTACGGGAGCCGTCCAGCACAAGCTCCTCTTCGGCTACGACCACTTCAATACGCAGCTGGCTCCAGGCTCGTCCTATATCGAGGCGGGTGGTTACCTCCTCGCCAACGGCGGTACGGCGAAGACCTTCAAGAAGGCGGATATCGCTAAGTACCTCTTGGATAAGGACGGCAACCCGCGGACGAATGTCCCTGCCTTCGACCTCAACACCACCGTGGGCAATCAGTATCAAGACGTCACGAAGTACATCTATGAGTCGAAGGCCGTACGCCCCTCAGATCAGTACACCAATGGGATCTACCTGCAGGAGCAGCTCTCATGGCAGCGCCTGCAGCTCCTCCTCGGTGCTCGCATAGAGTGGTTCACCGACGTCGTGCAGGATGCTAAGGGAGCGAAGACCCGTACGCACCAGCATGCCTTCACCCCACGTGTCGGCTTGGTCTATGGTATCACGCCCTCTACCAATGTCTATGCTACATGGATACGAGGCTTCGAGCCTCAGGCGGTCTCTGTACAGAGTGATCCCACTTCGGGTGGTCCCTTTGACCCCGTGCAGAGTGAGCTGTGGGAGATCGGAGCGAAGGGCGACTACCTCGATAGCCGCCTCACGGCGACGCTCAGCCTCTTCAGCCTCCGCCAGCGCAATACGCTCTACAATGCAGGGATCACGGGTGAGCCCAACCGCATGGTGCCCATCGGCGAAGAACTCTCGCGAGGCGTAGAGCTTGATGTCGCTGGGAAGATCCTACCCTACTGGAGCGTGATGGCCAGCTACAGCTACAATGTCGCTGAGATCACTAAGGCCGCTGAAGGGACGAAGGACCTCAATCTGCAGCGCCCTGGCACGCCCCGTCATTCGGCAAACGTCTGGACGAAGTTCGTCATCCCTCAAGGCCCTATCGAAGGGCTCGGTATCGGCTTCGGTGTGCATGGTGTGAGTGAGCGCCTCGGGCAGGTCGGTCGCCGTGCCAACGTCGTCACCTACCCTGGCTACCTCCTCCTCGATGCGGCTCTCTACTATAAGGTGCGCGATGTACAGCTCCAGCTGAACGCGAATAACCTGCTGGATAAGCGCTACTACGTCTCGGGCTACGACCGTCTGCGCTCCTTCCCAGGCTCGCCACGTCACTTGAGTCTCTCTGCGACCTACCGCTTCTAAGGGATAGAAGCACCACTTTACTTTCTTCCTTTTTTCTCCCCCGCTATACTCCATGTGTCGGGTGTATAGCGGGGGAAGCTGTATCTGGCCTATTCCTATTGGCTCGTCATCGAAGACTGTTGCCGTGAGTCCTGCCCTCCATTTAGAGTGGTATTGCACGCCCAGCTACCCGATACACCTCTCCGAAGTGATACACAAGCCCTTCGCCTCATCGCGCGTATTCCTCTTATTTAGCGGAGGGAAAAGTGTCCTTCTCGTGAATAAAAAAGCGTCTTTACATAGTGGTTTCCCTTTGTCTATGCACGTAGATTTAAAGACCAGGCACGTCAATCCAAAGATCCACGTACGTAGATATTAGATCCACGTACGTAGATCAAGCTTATCAGCCACTCGTCCACAACTTTTATCCCTACGCGGAGCAATAACCTAATAGAGGTCACTTCACAAAGCTATATAGCTTCGCACCGAAAGCTATACGGAATCGATCCAAAGCTATATAGCTTTCTTCGCCATCCTATATTCCGCTCCCCTACGAGCCCTAAGAAGAGCCCCGCTAAGAAGCCGAATGGCGGTATATTATTGTTATCTTTGTCTGTAGAGAATAAACATGGGGGCGACGGGGCTTGAAAAGGCTTTGCTTCGCCCCGCTAATGTGCTTACAACTACACTACAACATGGTTGCACCACGCGCATCTATCCTCTTGGTCTACACCGGAGGGACGATCGGGATGCTTGAGAACCCTGAGACGGGTGCTCTCGAACCCCTTGACTTTAATTACCTGCAGGACAACGTCCCAGAGCTGCGTCTCTTGGGTTGCGATATCTCCAGCGTGGAGTTTCAGCCACCGCTGGACTCCTCGGCTATCACTACCGAGCACTGGGTACAGCTGGCTCGTGTCATCGAGGAGAACTACGATAAGTACGACGGCTTCGTCATCCTCCACGGCACCGATACGATGGCTTATACCGCCTCGGCGCTGAGCTTCGTCTTCGAGGGACTCGCTAAGCCTATCGTCTTCACCGGCTCACAGCTCCCCGTAGGGAAGCTCCGTACGGACGGGAAGGAGAATCTCATCACGGCTATCGAGATCGCTGCAGCACGCGACGAAGCAGGCCGTCCACGTGTGCCTGAGGTATCGCTCTTCTTCGAGAACTATCTGATGCGTGGCAACCGCACGAGCAAGATCAGCGCCGATCAGTTCAGCGCCTTCGAGTCATACAACTATCCCCATCTGGCTTATGCCGGTATCGAGATCCGCTACCACGATGCCGTCATCGCAAACGCTCATGTAGGGCGTACGCTTTCGGTGCGTCCGTACTTCGATCCTCATGTGGCGGTCTTGAAGCTCTTCCCTGGTATCACACGTGAGGTCGTCGAAGCCGTCCTCTCCGTGCCTTCGCTGCGCGGGGTGGTGATGGAGACCTTCGGCAGTGGCAATGCGCCGATGATGCCTTGGTTCCTCGATGCGCTCCGTGCCGCTGTGGCACGTGGTGTCGTCATCGTGAATGTCACGCAGTGCGTCACGGGCTACGTCGATATGACGCGCTACGAGACGGGCGTCCTCCTCGAGAAGATCGGGCTGGTCAGCGGGCGTGATGCCACGACCGAGGCTGCACTGACGAAGCTGATGTACCTCCTCGGTCAGGGCTTCAGCAGCGAGGAGGTCAGCCGCTTGATGGCCATTCCTCTGCGCGGAGAGATGAGCCTCGACCAGGAGATGGAGGGCTTCTCCCGCGAGATCTCCATCTATCGCCGATAGAGGCGACACGTATCTACACCCAGATCCACGAATGATAAGATTTATGTGCCTCTCCAGTGGGAGCAGTGGGAACTGCTACTACATAGGAGACGAGGCGGGGGGCTTCCTCATCGATGCGGGGATCCCTATCCGTACTATCACCAAGACCCTCAAGGCTGAAGGCATACCGCTCGACGGCGGTACCATTCACGGGGTCATCGTCACGCATGACCACGCCGACCATATCCGTACCGTCGGGGTCATCGGGGGCGTCTATCACCTACCCGTCTACGCCACGCGGCTGGTGCACGACAGCATAGCCAATAGCCGCTTCGTGCAGGATCCTATCGGCCCCTCGCGCCGTGAGATCAAGATCTACGAACCCTTCACCGTAGCAGGCTTCACTATCGAGCCCTTCCCCGTGCCGCATGACAGCGCGGAGAACGTGGGCTACCACATCACGAAGGGCGACTTCCGCTTCACGCTCGCTACCGACGTCGGCCACGTCACTGACGATATCGCCGACTATATCGGCCGTGCAGACCACGTGGTACTCGAGGCAAACTATGACCCCGAGATGCTACGCAGTGGGAGCTATCCTGAGTTCCTCAAGGGGCGTGTCGCCTCACCGCAGGGGCACCTCTCCAATGATGAGGCGGCCGAACTTCTGGCTCGCGTCTATCACACGGGTATGAAGAACGTCTGGCTGTGCCACCTGAGTAAGGACAACAACCACCCCGATCTCTGCTGGAAGACCGTCGAGCAGCGCCTCTTCGCCGAGGGCATTCGCGTGGGCAAGGATCTCTCGCTCACGGCACTGAAGCGCACGACTGCTTCGCCGATGTATCTTTTAGAGCCTTAGCGCTGTTATCTCTACAGAGCGGGTACATCACCCCCGCCTTACCCCTATCACTATGGATACCGAGAAGTATAAGCTATATACCAAGGGCGGCGACAAGGGCCGCACCTCCTTGGTCGGTGGGCAGCGCGTGCCCAAGTACGACATCCGTCTGGAGAGCTACGGCACGATCGATGAGCTGAATTCGTTCGTCGGCGTACTGCTGGCCTATGAGCTCGAGGAGGAGGATAAGAAGTTCCTCTTCTGGCTGCAGCACAAGCTCTTCTCTGTCGGTGGCTACCTCGCTACCGACACCACGCAGGACGATGTGCACACCGTGACCTCCGTCACCGAGAGCGCCGTGGCACGTGTCGAGCGTGAGATCGACCGCCTCGACGATATGGTGCCACCTATCAAGGCCTTCATCCTCCCCTCGGGTGGAGCGATCACGGCCGCTGCGCACGTCTGCCGTACCGTCTGCCGTCGTGCCGAGCGCATCATCTACCGCCTCAATAGCGAGACGCCGCTGGATGTGAATGTCCTGCGCTTCGTCAACCGCCTGAGTGACTACTTCTTCGCCCTGGCACGTAAGGAGGTCTTCCGCATCAATGGTGAGGAGATCGTCTGGACTTACGACCACGAAGATCTGTAGCCGTACCTTCTACCTGCCTTTTCTCTTATCCTCTTCGCTCCCTACCGCCGATGAATAAGCTCACTCAGCAGCAGAAGCTCGACCAATCGCTTTCGCTCACGCCCGCACAGATCCAAGCCATCAAGATGCTGGAGCTCACGGGGCTGGAGCTGGAGGCGCGTATCGAGCGTGAGCTGGAGGAGAACCCCGCACTCGAAGAGAACGACGAGGCGCCCCAGCAAGAAGGCTCCGACGACGAGCCGACGTCCTCCGATAGCGACGACCAAGACTGGGAGCTCGGCGAATACGCTACCGAGGATGATATCCCCGACTACAAGCTTCGTGAGCTGCAGGAGCGCCAGTCGGTCCGTGAAGAGATCCCCTTCGCGGCTGGTGCCCCTTCGCTTGATGAGTATCTGATGGAGCAGCTCTCGCTCGTCACTCCGCTGGAGGGTACGCGCCGCGAGATCGCACGCTACATCATCGGGAACATTGATGACGACGGCTATCTGACACGCTCTGTCGAGGAGATTGAGGATGATCTGCTCTTCAAGGCGGGCCTCTCCGTCACGCCCGAAGAGATCGCCGAACTCATCCGTCTGGTGAAGACGCTGGATCCCGCTGGTATCGGTGCACGCGACCTCAGAGAGTCACTCCTCTTGCAGATCGAGCGCCTGCCAGCTAATGCCCTGCACCGTGAGGCGCAGCGTATGATCGAGCATCACTACGAGGACTTCGTCAATAAGCGCTTTGACCGCCTATGTGCGGCACTCGGTGTGAGCGAGGAGCGTCTCTCCGAGCTCTATACCTTCATCTCGCATCTCAACCCCAAGCCAGCTGGTGGCTACGGCGATGATAGCGAAGGGCGCTTCATGCACATCACCCCCGACTTCATCGTCACCGAGCGTGATGGTGAGCTCTTGATTTCACTCGTCGGTGAGCGAGATCTGCCCCCCTTGCGTCTAAGTCCCACCTACCTTGCCCTGCTGGAGCAGCACAAGGACCAGCGCGATGGCTCGCGTCAGAGTCGTGAGGCGATGACCTTCCTGCGCCACAAGGTCGAGCAGGCCCGCTGGTTCATTGATGCCATTCATCAGCGCGAGGAGACTCTGCGCAAGACGATGACTGCCATCGTCGAGCACCAGCGTGCCTTCTTCCTCACGGGCGAAGTGTCGGCCCTGCGCCCGATGATCCTCAAGGATATTGCCGAGGCTACAGGCCTCGATATCAGTACGATCTCACGTGTGAGCAATAGCAAGTCCGTGCAGACCGATTATGGAGTCTATATGCTGAAGTTCTTCTTCGGCGAAGGTATCCTCAACGAGGAGGGCGAAAGCATCTCCACCCGTGAGGTCCGCGAAGCCCTTGCTGAGCTGATCGCAGGTGAGGACAAGCGTCAGCCACTCTCCGATGAGCAGCTCACTCAGCTGCTTGCTGCCCGAGGCTATCCCATCGCCCGCCGCACCGTGGCGAAGTATCGTGAGCAGCTCCGCCTCCCTGTAGCACGTCTGCGTCGCGAGCTGTAAGTCCCGCACTCTCCCATTACGCATAAAGCACGAGCGGTCGCAAAGCATCTATTGCTTTGCGACCGCTCGTGCTTTTGTTTCTCTCGCTGCTTTGGCGAAGCGTTCGAGGGTAGGGGAGTCCTTCCCTTAGATCGAGAGGATGCGGAGGGACTCGACGAGGTCCGTATCGATGGGCTTGTTCTTCTTGATCGCCTTCGAGAAGGGTACGTACACGAGGGCGTCATTGACGATCCCGATCATCACGTTGCGCTGCCCCTCGAGGAGGGCTTCGATGGCAGCGACACCCATACGGCTCGCGATGATGCGGTCCTGCGCACTGGGGGAGCCCCCGCGCTGGATGTGGCCGAGGATCACGACACGCACGTCGAACTGTGGGTACTCCTTCTCCACGCGCTCGGCGACCTTCATCGCTCCGCCCGTGCTCTCGCTCTCGGAGACGAGCACGATGCTGCTATTCTTCGTCTTGCGGAAGCCATTCTCGATCGTCTCGGCGAGCTGGTCTTTCTCGACGGCAAACTCGGGGATGATCGCAGCTTCTGCACCCGAAGCGATAGCGCCATTGAGGGCAAGGAAGCCAGCTTCACGCCCCATCACTTCGACGAAGAAGAGGCGTTCATGTGAGGAGGCGGTGTCGCGGATCTTGTCCACGGCGGAGACGATGGTGTTCAGCGCCGTGTCGTAGCCGATCGTGAGGTCGGTACCGTAGAGGTCGTTGTCGATCGTGCCGGGGAGCCCAACGATGGGGATGTCGAATTCTTCGGCGAACTCACGTGCGCCAGAGAGTGAGCCGTCACCACCGATGACGACGAGGGCATCGATCCCGTGGGCACGCATCGTCTCATAGGCCTGAGCGCGACCTTCGGGCGTGCGGAACTCAGGGCAGCGTGCCGTCTTGAGGATTGTACCCCCGCGCTGGATGATGTTGCTCACGTGCTGCGTCTCGAAGTCTTCGATCTCACCGGTGATCAGTCCCTTGTAGCCGCGGTAGATCCCCTTGACGCGGATGCCGTGGTAGATAGCCGTGCGGGTGACCGAGCGGATGGCGGCGTTCATGCCGGGTGCATCGCCGCCAGAGGTCAGTACCCCTATACATTTGATTGTAGCCATAGTTGCTGTTCTTATTTCAAAGCAATCTTATACCAATTCTTCTACCAGCAAAGGTACTGCAATTCCCACCCCGATATGCTGCCCTTATGGTGTCCTATGATGAGCGTGAGTATATCGTACTGAAGTTTAGCTTGATATATAAGCGACCTCATCCAAGCTCTATGGTGGGGTGGTGCGAACCTATATAGGTCGCTGCGATGACCAATATAGCTTCGTGTGACGACCTATATAGGTCCGTGCTGCGACCAATATAGGTTAGCTCAGCGATCTATATAGGTTGATATCACCCCTCTTGTGAGAGGTCCCCTCCCCTCATCAGCGAGACTTATACTCATCGGAAGGGGACTTTCTCCATCTTCTATTATTAATGTACGCGCGCGAAGAGGACCCTCATCTTGAGAAAGTGCGCAGAATCTTGCGCTTAGATTTGGATATTCGGCGGAAATTGCTGTATCTTTGCAGTCGCAAGTCAGGCGGACGAGCAGCGAATGACAGGGGTTGGATCGAGAGTGGTAACGAAAAAGTTTCACTCAAGATTTGGTGGAGTGAAAACTTTGCTCTACCTTTGCACTCGCAAAAGAAACGAACGGCCTTGCGGTGACGTGGCTGGTTTGACTTTAAGAGATCTTTGAGATAATTGATATTGACAAACAGAAGTGTAGTAACAAACGTTTAGGGAAATGAAGACCTAACCGTCAATTACGACCTTTACTTAGGTAGAGATGCACTAATAAATCTGAAGCAAGAATCATTTCGGAGCAAGACAAACAGAACAAAGTGCAATAAAAATATTGACAATGAAGAGTTTGATCCTGGCTCAGGATGAACGCTAGCGATAGGCTTAACACATGCAAGTCGAGGGGCAGCATGGTCTTAGCTTGCTAAGACTGATGGCGACCGGCGCACGGGTGCGTAACGCGTATGCAACTTGCCTCACAGAGGGGGATAACCCGTCGAAAGACGGACTAATACCGCGTACACTC